>JAQIDF010000066.1 GCA_027858145.1 Prolixibacteraceae bacterium
ATGGGAAGTTGATGTTTTTGAACGGGAAAACGAAGGGCTGGTAGTTGCAGAGATTGAACTGACTCACGAAAATGAAACTTTTGAAAAACCGGAATGGTTGCATGAAGAAGTGAGTAACGACCCCCGATATTTTAATTTTAACTTATCAAAAACCCCTTATTCTGAGTGGCAATAAAATGTTGTTTTGTCGGTTTGTTTTATCAAGAAGAAAATAATTGATGATGAAGATGTTTCGAGTTATTTTGTTTCCCCTTTTAATGTTGAGCAGTGTTTGTGTGTTTGGTACATCGTCATTTGATAGTCAGGTATCTGACACTATAAAATCACAAATTGAATATCTAAAGCAATTTTTGTATTCCGATGAATGGGAGCCGGTTGATGCAGAAACGAATAAAAGAATTGAGGAATTAGTTGATTATCTGGAAAATACACCAATAGACTCAGTTGTGACTTATTTAATGAGTAATACTGATAGTGTTGAAACTTTTATTGAAAGAGACATTAACAATATCCAAAACACTTATAATGTATCTGGTTATATCGATTCGGTAAAAGTGGATAATGAACTAGAGGCGATAAATAAAAGTGTAAAAAATGAGATACCCCTGGAATCGATTATTGTGCCAGAAGATAAATTTATCGGAGGATACTCAAGTTTGCCTATAATAACTTATGGAGAAATAGAGCGTTTGGTTTCCGATTCCATTGTTGTTATCCCCGATTCGTTATTGTTAATGGTTGCAGAAGCAAGTCAGAACAGCCAACAAGCCCAAAATGCCGATAGCCTTGTTGTTGATTTTCTTGATCGTAAAAGGAAAGCCTACAACGATTCCGTTATCAATGCATATCGCGATTCCATTGTTTTAAATTATCGCGAAACTTATCAGAAGGATATTATTGATTCTCTTCAGCAAAAATATATCGATTCTATAAAACTGGTCAATGAATATGCACTTACAAAATACAACGATCTCGTTTCGGCTTCTGTTAATAAACAGTTTTCCCAATTTCTATCGTCATTATTAACTTATGCTTACCGCATTCCAAATGAGCTAACCATTTATAATCTTCAGGAGGAAGGCAAAACATTTAAACTACAAAATCAAGAGATTTGGTATAAATGGATTTGGCTTAAAAACCAACAAAATGATTCTTTGGGAATACGCATTGAAAATATTGATAAACATTCTATAAGGGTATTAATTGATGAAACGGTAAACCTCTCGCGTTTAACGCAACAAAGGGGCTTGGAAATTAAAAGAGTTGATACTCATCAAAAAGTTGACGAAAATTTGAAAGAATTTAAACCGAATAGGCCCGAATTAAGTCACTGGAAAACCATTGGCAAAGTATATACCGGAATAACCGAGACTTTTATAAACGATTACTGGTCAAAAGGTGGTAAATCATCAGCCAGTTCGCTATCAACACTGAAATATTCAGCTAATTATTCAAAAAATAAATTTAAATGGGAAAATAATGCTGATGCTAAGTTGGGATTTGTTTATTATTTAGATGATAACGCCGATGTACCCTTCAATAAAACATCTGATGATTTTGAATTAAATTCGCGCTTCGGATTTGAAGCTTTTAATGAGTGGTATTATTCAGGAGAAGCCAACTTTAAAACACAGCTTTTAAGAGATGCTGATGATAACACTGACGTGTTAAAATCAACAATTTTATCGCCGGCATATTTAACTTTCTCAGGAGGATTTGATTATAAGCCAAATAGCAATATGTCAATTTTTCTTTCTCCTTTATCATTAAAAACTACTTTTGTTACCAACCCGCGTGTTGATGAAACAAAATATAGTATAGATGAAGGTGAAAGCCGAAAAAGCAGGATGGGTTTAACGGGACGGTTAAAATATTCAAAAGAGGTAATGGAAAATATCAATATAGAAACCAAAAATAATATTTTTATTAATTTTGGCAACAAGGATGGTGAATGGCAGTTTTTTAAGATGCCCGATTTGGATTCTGAAACTTCGATAGATTTTAAAGTGAATCAATTTATTTCTACACAAATAAACTTTCATTTTATTTATGATAAAGAAGTTGAGAGTTCGTGGACTGATGAAAGTGGAATAAAACAAAAAGGAACACGCTTACAGGTTAAGCAATATTTAACCATAGGCGCAGCATATAATTTTTAACAAGACAATAACCAATGAAAACAATAGGAAGATATTACAAAATATTCGCATCGCCAGCCGATGTTTATAATGCCATGACCAACCAGGTAATGATTGAAATATGGTCAGGAGAAAAAGCAGTTTTTAAACCAGAAGCCGGAACTGACTTTTCGATGTGGGACGGTTCAATTTTTGGTAAAAATGTAAAGTTTGAGACCGATAAACTTATTAAGCAGCAATGGTTTTTCGATGATATAGAATCAGAAGTTACTATTAAACTTCATTCCGATAAAAAATTTACGAGCGTTGAGTTGCGGCAAAACAATATTCCGGATGAAGCTTATGAGAATATTTCCGAAGGATGGGATATGGATTACTTTGGAGCCTTACAAGCTTTGTTTAACGAATAAGTGCTTTTTTTAAAGAAACCGTTTAATGGTAGCAATTAAATCTTCACTATTAATGGGTTTTACTAAAACGAAATTACAACCGGCGTTGTAACATTTCTCTTCATCATCGGGGAGTGCCAATGCAGTTTGAGCAATAACAGGAACGTTAGTATTAATTTTTTTTATTTCACGGGTAGCATCGTACCCGTCTTTTTCAGGCATCATGATGTCCATTAATACCAGGTCAATTTTATTTTCTTTAAAAAGTTGTACCGCTTCAAACCCATCTTGCGCCCATATAAGATTGGCATGGGTGCGCTCGAGAAAAGCTTCTATGAAAAAGTAGTTGGAATCGGTGTCTTCTGCAACCAGAATTGTTTTTGACGACCAATTTGTTTCTCCTTTGACAGATGGCCGTGTTATGGTTATTTTTTGTTCTTTTTCAACCGGAATTTCAAACTTAAACAAACTTCCTTCGTCAACAGTACTTTCAAACGAAATGGTTCCGTTAAGAAGTTCAACTAGTTTTTTTGAAAGCGTTAAGCCTAAACCACTTCCTCTGTTTTTATTCGTATTGATGTTGCCTGACTTACCAAATTTCTTGAAAATTATATCGTGTTCTTCAGATGCAATTCCAATACCTGTATCTTTCACAAAGAACTCAACCCGATTGTTTTCTTTTAAATCGTAACCAAATTCAATTCCACCAGTTTCGGTAAATTTCAGTGCATTATTAAGTAAGTGACTTAATATTTGATAAATACGCTCAGGGTCAGAAACAACAGTGAAAAGCGGGTCGTTGTTGTCTTTATTCACTTCAACCGTAAGTTGGGGCTTTTCCATTATTTCCTGTTTTGAAATAATATCGTTATACGACTTGTCAATAATACTATTGATGTAACATTTTTCGCGTTTTGGTTTTATCTGGTTTGTTTCAAGTTTAGCAATTTCAATAATATTATCCATCAAATTCAGAATGTCATTACTACTATCCTGAATAAATTTGACGTATTCAACACGTTCTTCATTTGATAAATCCGGGTCGATTAGTAAACTGGTAAAACCAGTAATGGCATGAAGGGGGGTGCGTATCTCGTGTGGTAAATTGTCAAGAAATGCCGATTTTAATCGTTCGGCATCTTCTACAATATGTTTTGCACGTTCAAGCTCAGTTTCAATTTCTTTTTCATTTGATATGTCACGTAAAGCAATTAATTGATATTTTTTATTGCTATGTTCAAATGTGCGTATGTATTCTGAAAACCAAAATATGCGGCCATTTTTTGAAACTATCCGTTTGTCAAAATATACAGCGTTTAGCCCATTATGGAGTTTATCCCGCATTATTGCTTCCTGCATGGCAATGTCTTCATCATAAGTGAATATTCTCCATGGATTATTGGTTAGTTCTTCATAACTGTATCCAATTTTTGAAGTGAGATAATCTGAAACAAAAATAGTTTCATCCGATGTCATATCCTTTATAATAATGCCAAGTGGGATATTCGATAAAAAGTTTATGCAATTTTTATCTTGTAAGAAATCTTGTAGATCTGTTTTTTGAGGGGATATGGAAATTATAGTTTGACCATTTGATTGATTTGAATTTATGGCAACACCAACTTCAGCCCCTTTTTCGTCCTGAAAAAAGTTACTCTGATTGTGATGGCTTAAATTATAGGTGATAATTGGGAATTGTAAGTGCTTGTTGAGTTGGTCAATATCTGTAATATCAATTCCAAACAATGATATAAACGCATCGTTAGAGTCAACGCTGTGATTGTCAGTATCAATAACAATAATTGGCGTTGGTATTATATTAATATCAAGTATGTTCCCCATTAATCTAAACTTTGATCCCCTAAAAAAAGTTATAATTAGTATAAAATGCAAGCAATCGGTTGCATTTTTTGATTAACATACATTATTAATTGAGCAACGAATCGATAAACCTTATCAATGTTTCTTTATCAATCTTTTTTGCTACAATTTTTTTGTCTTCGTCTAACAAATAAATCATAGGGGTCATTTTGACATTATATTTAAATCGAAACTTAGTATTATGTTGCGGATCCCATACATTGTTCCATCCTCCAATTTCTTTATCTTCAATAAATTGTTCCCATTTTTCTTTATCATTATTCATGTTAACAGCTAATACTTCGATGTTGTTGTTTAAGTATTTCATGAAAACATCATTGTAAAGTGCAGGAACCTCAGTTTTGCAATGACCGCAATCGTACTCATAAAAAATCAATATGGTATAATCGGCTTGTAAACCATGTAAACTCAAATATTCACCATCAGGGGTTTCCATAACTAATTCAGGCGCTTTCTTTCCAATTAAGTTTGGGCGTGTAAGATAAGCTTCTTCGGCAATTTTTTGTATTGTTGTTGAGTCAGCCCAAAAGGCTTTCCCTTTTAAATAAACCTCATCGGCAATTGCTACAAAAAGGGCATCCATGCCCATTACCTTTGATTGAGTATAGTTGTTTAAAAAAAACTGAGTGACGTATTGATACATGCGCTTATTGGGCTCCGATGCCCTGATAACTCTTATTACCTGTGGTTTCAATGAATCAGGGTTCTGTATTAAAACAGCATTGAAATAGCTTTTTAGTTTTGAGTGAAGAATAGGTGTATTTATTATTCTCTCATCAGTAAAATTGATACCATCAAGAAAATGATCGCGATTATAAAAATATTGCTGAAACCATGCTATAGAATCGTATTTCGGATGACTTTGGAGAACATCGGGCTCAGGAGGTGAAGGGGAGTCTACGGCTTTTAAAAATACAGAATACATTGTATTGGGGTGTTTTTTAACTTCCGTTTGAATATATTCTTTAATCTCCTGATCTAATGCATTAATCCTTTCCCGTGTTTTTTTAATTATGGTTTGATCTTCAGAGTTTTGTGCTTCTTTTATCAGTCTTTGTTTCTCTGATGAACTTTTTTTAATTTTCTTCTGATAATTTAAAAACGACTCGCTCTGTTCAGCTCCTTCAATCTCAATGTTTTCAACAGAAACAGGATACCCGTTGGAAACTGAAAAAGTTTGATCCTCGCCTACCAATACATCAATATAATTGTTCCCTGATTGATAGAATGCATATAGTCCCTGATCGAGAAGCGAATCACCTTCAAATACTCCTTTGCCTTCGTTGTTCAGGACGAGCGTATCATTTATATAAATGTTGGTATCGAAATAATGAGCTAAATAAATTGTTGAATCGCTCATTTTGTCCCATTCCAGTTGAATATTGTATGATTGAGCATTTACACTTGCAGTTGTGGAAAGTAATATGAAAAGTAAAAATATCGTAAGTTGTTTCATATGTTTAAACGATTTATATGTCTATAATCTCAGAAAAATTATCGTGTTATATGAACGGTACCATAACGCGACTTAACTTCAATATGTGAATTATTTTCTTCTGAACCAATATTTGATTTGAGATAAATCTGATCTTTCAAAGTTTTGTGTTCAAGAATTGTTCCGTTGGTATAATCAATTTCGGTGAAAAACGTTTCACTTTGCAGAGTATACGAAACCTGATTACCGGTCTTAATAAATACCTTTCCGTAATGATTGTCAATGTTTATTTGATCAAAACCATTATCTGTTCGATCAACCGATAATTCACCATGCTTCATATTGATGTCAAGAAACTTTGATAATTCTTTTATGTTAATTGTGCTGTAATTCGATTCTATTGTAATTGAATCAAGCGTATCCATAGAAATGTTGTCTAAATAGGAACTTATTTTAGCAGAATCTATATTTTTGATATTTACGATCGAGTATTGAGATTTTAAATTAAGTTTTTCAATATCAACACAATACATTTCTCCATAATTGAGCTGTGTTGTCAGGTTATTCGAGTATTCAATATCTGCACGTCCGTATTTAATATCGAGGTTAATGGGCGTGTTGTTTGTTGAATTTAACCTGTTTGCCTTCAGATTTCCATATTCAATATTAAAATTGCCTTGCGCCTTCAAATTATTCATATTTACATCTCCGAAACGGTTAGTAATGTCAACATTACAGTCTTCGGGTATCTGAACCCGGATTCGTATTTTAAAATCTTTGTTGGTTTTAAAATTTTCAGTGAAAGAAGTTTCTATTTTTAAAGTTCCATTAGATAATGAAATGTTGAATTTAACTTGCTCACCTAAATACTCAGCATTATTTTTTGAAAGATTTTGAATATCAAAGGTAGCTTCAATTGAAACTGAATCCGTGCGGGGTGTTACAAAATCAATATTCCCAAATTGGTTGTCAATAATTATTTCCGAAACATTTTCAACAGGCCAGCTCTTGTAAACTCTTTTTACGGGTTCGTCTGCATTGGCAATCAAAGCAAAAAATATGAATGCTAATGAAATTATGATATGGTTAAAATATTTTCTCATTTTTTAAAGTTTATATACTTTATCATTGCCTTCTTCAATCATGTTACGCATATCAACAATCATTTTTGCATGTTGTTGAATATAATCAACATCGTAGGCATTGTGGTTTGTTGTTAATACAACACAATCGGCATCGGCTAAGTTTTTTTCATTTAAATCAATTGAAGAATAGGTTGATCCTTCATTGGTTTTTACATGAGGGATATGAGGATCGTTGTATATTACAATACCACCTTTATGGGCTACAGAATCCATGATTTCAAGAGCCGGCGATTCGCGTTCATCATTGATATTTGGTTTATAAGCCACGCCCAGAAAAAATACTTTACTGCCGTTAACGGCTTTTTTATGTCTGTTTAGTGCGGTTGATATTTTAATATACATGTAATGCGGCATCCGCATGTTGATATGGCCGGCTGCATGAATCATGCTTAGCTCGAAATTGAACTTTTTGGCAATGTGTTCAAGGTAAAACGGGTCAAGCGGAATACAATGGCCACCAATGCCCGGTCCAGGGTAAAATGCCTGAAATCCGAATGGTTTTGTTTTGGCTGCCTCAATAACCTCCCATATATTAATGTCCATTTTTCCGGCAAGCAATGCCAATTCGTTTATCAAACTGATATTTACAAGACGGTATGTGTTTTCCAATATTTTTACCATTTCGGCAATGCGTGGCGAACTGACCGCATGTATTGAATCAATTGCTTTTTCGTAAATTGCTTGTCCTATTTTTAAGCCGTCCCCGGTAAGTGCCCCCAGAACTTTTGGCGTATTACGTGTGTGAAAATTTTTATTGCCCGGGTCAACCCGTTCCGGACTGTATGCCAGCCAAAAATCGTCACCGTGTTTTAGGCCGCTCTCACGTTCAATAATGGGCAGCATAAATTCTTCGGTAGTAGTGGGATAAGTTGTGCTTTCAAGACTGATAAATGTACCGGCTTTCATGTTTTT
>JAQIDF010000457.1 GCA_027858145.1 Prolixibacteraceae bacterium
AACCGGTTGAAATTCGGAGGAAAATTTCGTTTCAGTGGCCAACGCACAACAATTGGCCTTGAAGGAAACTATTACATTTACAATACCGATAGTATATCCAACCTGCCAAACCTTCCCGCTTATGATGCTTCACTCGACATAGCAGTTAACATTACCGACAAAATTAATGCTACGGCCGGTGCAACGGTAATTGGTAAACAAAAAGGGTATGTAAAGAACATTCTGCTAATGCCTTTACCATTAATTAATCCAACACCATCAGTATTCGAAGAATATGACATGGATACGGCAATTGACATTAGCTTAGGGGCAGAATACAAGTATTCAAAAAACATGTATTTCTTTCTTAATGCCAATAACCTTCTGAATCAAAATTACCAGCTTTTGAATGGTTATAATCAACAAGGATTATTAATATTATTAGGGGCCAGAATCTCATTTTAATAACCAAAAAATCAAGAATAAATTACTCGTTGAAAAGACACATTAATTTGTTGAAAACTTTTTAGCTTATAAGCTGATTTTCTTAGGCAAAACGGCTATATTTTGCTATATTTGGACACTATTTTAAAAAGTCAAATTTATTTTTATAAGATATTGATTACCAGAGCTAAAATAGAAGCTAAATCAACAGATTTCCTGAAGTTATTTCCAATCCGGAAAATTAATTTTGAACTTACAATGATTTAGATTTTTATCCTTTCAGATTATCGTCTGATTGTGATTTTTTTGGCTCAATTTGAATTAACTAAAAAAGAAAGTCAATGAGTGAATCAGAAAACAAAGAATTGACAAATCAAAACGAATATTCAGCCAGCAGTATCCAGGTACTCGAAGGTTTAGAAGCGGTGCGTAAACGCCCTGCAATGTACATTGGTGATGTAAACGAAAAAGGTCTTCATCACTTGGTTTACGAAGTTATTGACAATTCGATTGACGAAGCACTCGCCGGTCATTGCAAAAATATTGATGTAATCATTAACGAAGACAACTCCATATCGGTAGCAGATGATGGCCGTGGTATTCCTACCGAAATAATGGAGAAAGAGCAAAAATCAGCACTAGAAGTGGTTATGACGATTCTTCATGCTGGTGGAAAATTTAACAAAGACAGTTATAAAGTTTCAGGCGGTCTGCATGGTGTTGGTGTTTCATGTGTTAACGCTTTATCTGAAAATTTAAAAGCCGAAATATACCGCGAAGGCAAAATATGGGTACAGGAATTTAAAAAAGGTAAGCCTCAGGGCGAGGTTCAGGTTACCGGCGAAACCGATAAAACCGGTACTATTATCACCTTCAAACCCGACCAGTCGATTTTCCTTGTAACAACTTATAAATATGAAATTCTTCAGGCACGTTTACGTGAACTGGCCTTCCTGAATGCAGGTATCAAGCTTACCCTGATTGACAAAAGAGTGATTGAAGAAGAAAATGGATATAAGAACGACACTTTTTATTCAGAAAATGGACTAAAAGAGTTTGTTGAGTTTCTAGACGAAACACGTGAAAAGCTGATAGACGAAACCATCAATATTGCAACGGAAAAGAACAATGTACCCGTTGAAATAGCCTTACATTACAATACTTCGTTTACCGAGAACATTCAATCATATGTTAACAATATTAACACCATTGAAGGTGGCACACACCTCACAGGCTTCCGCCGTGGTTTAACACGCACATTGAAGAATTACGCCGACAAATCGGGCATGCTCGAAAAACTAAAATTCGATATCAGTGGAGATGATTTCCGCGAGGGTCTTACTGCGGTTGTTTCGGTTAAAGTTGCGGAACCTCAATTTGAAGGTCAAACCAAAACCAAACTTGGTAACTCAGAAATAAGCTTAGCGGTTGACCAGTCTGTAAGCGAAATCCTTTCGCACTACCTTGAAGAACACCCAAAAGATGCCAAACAGATTGTTCAGAAAGTGATTTTAGCTGCACAGGCACGCCATGCTGCACGAAAAGCCCGTGAACTGGTACAACGTAAAAACGTTATGACCGGCGGTGGATTACCAGGAAAACTTGCCGACTGTTCAGACAAAGACCCTGATAATTGCGAGATATTCCTCGTCGAGGGTGATTCAGCAGGTGGAACAGCAAAACAAGGCCGCTATCGTAAATTTCAGGCCATTTTGCCACTGCGGGGTAAAATCCTGAACGTTGAAAAAGCTATGCAGCATCGCGTTTTCGAGAGCGAAGAGGTAAGAAATATTTTTACAGCTTTAGGCGTGTCGATTGGAACCGAAGACGATGCCAAAGCCCTTAATATGGAGAAGCTTCGATACAAAAAAGTGATTATCATGACCGATGCCGATGTGGACGGTAGCCACATTGCAACACTTATAATGACACTATTTTTCCGTTACATGCGTGAGCTTATCAAAGCAGGATACCTCTACATTGCCACTCCTCCGTTGTACTTAATCAGGCGGGGCAAAAAAGCAGATTATGCATGGACCGAACAGCAACGCCTACAACTCATTGATGCACTGGGTAACGGCAATGAAAGTAATGTACACATTCAACGCTACAAAGGTCTGGGTGAGATGAACGCTGAACAACTTTGGGAAACAACCATGAATCCCGATGCACGAACGCTTCGTCAGGTTACAATCGAAAATGCTGCCGAGGCCGACCACATATTCTCAATGCTAATGGGTGACGAAGTGCCACCACGCCGTGCATTTATCGAAAAACA
>JAQIDF010000491.1 GCA_027858145.1 Prolixibacteraceae bacterium
AAGTGAGTGTAGATGCTTATGGAGGAATTGAAAACGCAAGATTCAAAGCGGGAAACTACTTTACTACACCCAAAAAAGCGGAAATGTTTATAACAAAACAAAACATTAATCTTTAAATTTTATATTATATATTATGATAACAGGATCAATTAATTTGTCAGCGTTGAAACACGCTGTAAAAGAAGTAAATGCTAAAAATGGTAAAACCAAAGCATTAATTATTCCATTAAAAGAGAATTATTTGGAGCAACATGCAAACGGAAATGTTTACATGAACATTGTCGCCTTTGAAAACAAAAAGGAGAATGAGTTCTCAACTCACATGGTAAAACAATCATTGAAAAAAGATGTAAGAGATGCCATGTCAGAAGATGAAAAAATGAGTCAGCCTATATTGGGGAATCTCATGGCTAACGCGCAGGGTAAGCAGGAACAGGCTCCAAATACTGATGCAAACTTGGATTTACCAAGTAGTGATGTTGATGATGATATGCCGTTCTAATTATGGCGGTAAAGTATCAAAATGAGAAGCAGTTTCAAGGCGCAATTGTTTTGTGGTTTTCTCAGGAATATCCGGAACTTTACGGTTCTTTGTTTGAGGTGAACAATAGTGTTTACTCTTTAAAACACGCAATGAGCCGTAGAGCAATGGGTATGGTTGCAGGAGTTTCAGACTTAATATTGATTGCAAACGGAAATGTTGCAGGTATTGAGCTGAAACATCCTAAAACAAAGCACTCGAAGGCACATATACAACAACAAACAAATTGGGGTAAACATATCGAGTCTCAGGGTGGAATGTATATTATGAGTGATAATGAAGAAGAGGTAAAAGATTTTATTATCAGCATTGTTGAACAAAAAAAATGAAAAAATGAAAATTTACATATCAGGAAAAGTTACCGGAGTTAAGCATCCGGAATGGAAATTTGCAAAAACCGAAAAATATTTACAATCTTTAGGTCATGAGGTTTTGAATCCGGTAGAACTTTGCAGAAACGATTTACCATGGAAAGAGGCAATGATAATCTGCTTGGAAGAGTTGAAAAAATGCAATGCGATATATGTACAACCTGATTGGGAAAAGTCAAGAGGAGCTAAGATAGAGATTTCATGCGCAGAAAAATATGGTTTTGAAATTATTTATGGGTAAAAAAATTATGAAAAAACAACTATACGAAAATCACGTACTTTTACCATTAAAATCGAACAAAGCACCTAATATTAATACATGGAAAGTTTTATCTCCTGATAAAAAAGTTCCATTTGATTCAATTGAAAAATCTGAAACTATTGGTTTTGCTTGTGGTTTTGGCGGTTATGAAGTAATTGATATTGATAACCATTTCGGAGATGCTGATGATCTGTTTCAATTCATATATGACAACTATGATTTGAGTGATTATCCAATTGTAAAGACACGAGGCGGTGGCTATCACATATATTATAGATGTGAGAAGCCGAATGGTAATCAGAAGTATGCGGTTCGTGAGGTTACGGAAAATGACGAATCAAAGCATGGTATTACACCGAACGGTGGTCATTTTTTACAGACACACGAAAAGTATGCGGTTAGTCTTACCAAAAAAGACGGTAACATGTGGACGGGCCGATCAACAATCATTGAATCTCGTGGTGTTGGTGGATATGTAGTTTGTCCTCCGTCTCCCGGTTATAAACTAATACAAGGAAACATATCAGAACCACCGATGCTTTCTCAGGAAGAAAAAGATGCGCTTGAATCATTGTGTGTTGCTATGAATGAGGTTGCAAAAGAAAGCTCAAATATAGATAAATCAAGTAATGGTTCAAATGAGAGACCGGGAGATGTATATAATTCAGACAGCTCGAATATTGAGATAACAAAAAGTATATTATCTAATGCCGGTTGGAACTCAAAAGATGAAAAGCATTGGTGCAGACCCGGTAAAAGTATAAAAGACGGAATATCAGCGACATTTGGTAAGGTTGGAGATGATAAATTCTATGTTTTTTCTTCAAATGCACACCCGTTTGAAGATGGAAAAAGCTACTCAATGTTTGCCGTAAAAACCATGTGTGAGTTCAATGGAGACTATTCGGAAGCTGCTAAAAGTTTAATGCCAAAAACCTCATCAAAAAAACCACGCAAAAAATCTCCCGAAAAATCAGACCCTAACTTAATGCAATATGTGAGAGTAGGGTGCAAGTATTACAAAAAAATTGAATCTTTTGATAAGAAAAAGAACCGATTTTTTAAGTTTGAAAAGTGGGATAGGCAGACATTAGTTGATGATTTTGGGAAAGATTTTTTACAAACTGTTCAGAAATTTGATGAATTTGTAAATATTCCTTCACATACAGATTATGAACCAATCATTGGGAGCAGCTATAATATGTATGCGGAAGTGTTACATGAGAAGAAAAAAGGAGAATTTCCTACAATTGAAATGTTTATGAAGCATATCTTTGGAGATGGTACTGTAATAAGTAAAGGCAAAGAGTATTCTGAGCTTGAAATTGGATATGATTATTTTAAGATAATGTGGGAAAAACCAACACATCTGTTACCTATATTATGCTTGGTTTCAGAAGAAAATCAGACCGGTAAAACAACTTTTGGTAACTTTTTAAATGCAATATTCGGAAACAACTTCTCTTCAATAGGACAACAGGAGCTAAAAACAGAGTTTAATAGCTCCTACGCAACGAAACTTGTTGCAATGGTAGACGAGTCATGGATTGATTATAAAATCATAGACAAGCTAAAACAACTCGGTACGGCCGAAAAAATAATGCTTCGGCAAATGCACAAGGACCATAACTCGATTGATTTCTTTTGTAAATTTATATTATGCTCGAATAGAGTAAAAGATTTTATCATAGCAAACGAACATGACGAACGGTACTGGGTAAGAACTCTGAAAAAAGCAGGCGGATTCGACCCTAATTTTCTTGATAAACTTACCTCAGAAATTAAATATTTTTTATATTTTTTAGAAAATAGAGAAATGCACACACCGGCAGAATCACGTATGCACTTTTCTCCTACAATTATAAGAACAAAAGCATTTGAAACCGTTGTTAAGAACTCGAAGGATAAGCACACAAAAGATTTTGTTGAGATGATGTTGGAAATAATGGAATCGAATGAAATACAACAGATAGATGCTACATTAAAAGATTTGAAAGAGTCTTTTTTCTCGAATCAATACGACATGAAAATCAGCATGATAAAAAGTATTCTGCAAGACGAATTAAAACTTGAACCACAAGATTCTCCTAAACGATACACTTTTTTCAAAACTAACGAAACAAAAAAAGGGAGGTTTTATGAACTAAATATTGATAGTTTTAAGAAGCTTGCTGATGTGTCTTATACAAATGATGAAGTTCCTGATAATAGTTCAGGCGCTGAGCTTAATCTTAAATTTGATGATGATGATGATTTGCCTTTTTAATGGGGATATAACGAAAATAATATGGGCTGATTGCCCTTGATTAAACAACTAAAGATTAATAAAATGACACAGCTAAATACACGAGCAGAATTTAAAAAAAAGAACGGCAATTTGCCCATATTTAGTGTTACAGGTAGTTTATTGGTTATTGGCTGCAACTACCACACGACTTGGCAAAAGCACCGAAATATGCGATTTGTACTAACCGAACTAAAAGGAGATAAAGCCAGATTGCAGACAAGAAAAACAGGGTGTGATTTCTGGACTGATACAAAAGACCTGATATGGATAGATACTAACCACAACAATAATAAAGCTAAGGAGTATTTGAACGAGGATTAATTACCTGTAACGGTTGGAATTGCAGAGTAATAGCACACTTTTTTAAACACATAAAATAAATGATAACACTAAGAGACTATCAATCAGAAGCAATAATTGAAATACAGAAAAAATTTGCAAACGGTATAAAACACGTATTATTGACTGCGCCAACAGGTTCAGGCAAGACTGTTATA
>JAQIDF010000494.1 GCA_027858145.1 Prolixibacteraceae bacterium
AAAAATCGATTGAAGCCGATAGCTTGAACGTAAATGCATATTTATTGATGTCGGATGTGGCTTCTGATATAAATAATAACAAATTGCGATTGCAAGCACTTGAGAAAGTAACCCAAATTGCTCCTGATCGATATCCTCTGGCTGAAAAACTTCTGGCTGAAAGCTATGCAAAACAGGGTGAATTTGAAAAAGCAATTGTTCATTTTGAAAAGTATTCAAATAATAGTAAAAAAGCCGACTCTGTTGCAGTGTCGCAACATATCGGGCAATTAAAAAAAATTCAGCATTTAATTGAGCATCCTGTTGATGCCCGTATCAAACGTTTTGGTTCTTCAATTAATACTTTTACTGATGAGTATTGGCCTTTTCCTTCGGCAGATGATTCTACTATTTACTTTACAAGGATTGTCCAATCCGATGCGGGGTATCCGTTTGAACGGCTTTATTATGCCGACCGCAGTGATATTGGCTGGCAAAATGCTAATCGATTAACGATTGGTGATGAAGTTGAGGTTAATGAAGGCACCATGAGCATGACTGCCAATGGTAACCTGATTTTTTTCACCGCATGCGGACGCCCTGATGGCATGGGAAGTTGTGATGTTTACTATATGCTTAAAATATCGGGCAAATGGATTGGCCCCATTAATGCCGGTCCCAAAGTGAATACCGGCGGATGGGATGCACAACCTTCGGTATCGGGCGATGGACGTTTTCTGTTTTTGTCTTCAAGCCGGGAGGGGGGATTTGGTAAGCAAGATATTTGGAAGTGCACAATTAATGATGTTAGCAACAATTTGATTGAATTTGGAGAAAGTGTGAATCTTGGAAGAGGGGTGAATACGCCTGAAAGTGATTTTTCACCGTTTATCCATGCTGATAACCGTACCTTGTATTTTGCTTCAACGGGGCATTATGGCATGGGGGGTAGTGATTTGTTTATAAGCCGGTTTCATGATAAAGAATGGAGCAAAGCTCAAAACCTTGGCTATCCGATAAACAGTATTAAAGATGATGACGGGTTGGTGGTTTCTCCAACAGCTCACCTGGCAGTGTTTTCTTCCAATCGTACGGAGTCGCTAAACCTATCGAAAGACTTATATTATATGGAGCTCCCGGCAAATTTTAAGCCTAATCAGATGGGGTATTTAAAAGGCTTCGTTTTTAATAAGAAAACAAAAGAAAAAATATATGCTGAAGTAGAATTGTCTATGCTGGGCAGTACCGATAAGCAAATTGTTGAAAGTGATAAGAAGGAAGGTTTCTTAACTGTTATTGAAGCGGGGCGTACCTATGCTTTAAATGTATCAATGCCGGGTTTTCTTTTTTACTCAAGACATTTTGATTACGATACTCCGGAGTCATTTATAGATGCTACCATCGAGAATATTTTTCTGGAACCGATAGAATTGAATGCTAAAGTTGTTTTGAATAACATTTTTTTTGATTTTGATTCTTATGAATTAAAGAACGAATCGGAGGCAGAATTGAAAAAAGTAGTTGATTTCATGAGACAAAATTCAACGGTGAAAATTGAAATATCAGGACATACCGATACAATTGGAAGTGAAGATTATAACTTGCAGCTCTCTGAAAAAAGGGCAAACGAAATTGCTGACTATCTTTCAGTTTACATTGATGCTACCAGAGTTGAGGCTGTTGGTTATGGTTCGTCAAAGCCCATATCATCAAATGAAACCGAACAAGGAAGGCAAAAGAACAGGCGGTCTGAATTGCGGGTTATTGAATTCTGATTAAATCATTTATTACAACCGAGGCAATGTGGCATCCGAATGCAGGGGGCATGTATGATATTGTGCCAACTGTTGATTTTTTATTGGTGCCTTCGTCTAAAATAACAGCACTTTTAGGAACATCTTCGGGCGAGTAAACAACTTTTACACCTTTTTTTACTCCTAATTTATTAAGATTTTTTCGAAGCACACGGGCAAGTTTGCAGTTGTATGATTTAGAAATATCGGATGATTTGATCAACTCAGGGTTTATTCTGCCACCAGATCCCATCGAACTCACAATCTTGTGGTTCATTTTTACCGAGTGGTATATAAGGTAAATCTTGGGAGCGAGTGTGTCAATAGCATCCACAACATAATCGTAATCATGCTCCAGTATTTCAATAATACGATCATCGTGGATATATTCATTGATGCAGGTTATGTTAATGTCAGGATTAATATCCTTGAATCGTTGATATAGTATATCGGTTTTATTTTTTCCAATGTTTACGTGCGTAGCAGGTAGTTGCCTGTTGATATTTGTTTTTTCGACTTTGTCGCCATCTACAATTGTGAGGTTTCCTACGCCTGCACGGCAAAGCATTTCGGCTGCATAGGCACCTACGCCACCCAATCCAACAATTAGTATATGGCTGTTCTGTAATTTGTCAACTTGTTCTTTACCCAGCAGAAGTTCAGTGCGTTCAGTCCAACTCATTTCTCCAAAGCGTATTAAAATTTATCTCAATCTGTTTTTTCAATTCTTCTGTGCTTACTTTTCTGATTTCGGCGGCACGAAGATAGATTTTTTCAATGGAAATATCTTCGTCATCGGTTTCGAAGAAAAGTTTTTCTACCGGAGTTTGTTCCAGTGTAGATGCATTTTTTTTACTTTTCATAATCGCACTTCCGAATGAATAACAGGTGTTGAATTTTGCAAATTGCCTTACCTGTTGAATGTTGCCCCTGTAGCCATGTAGTATTAACGGGCCATCGTAGTTTTCTTCGTTTAAGGTTTGAAGAATATCGGAATATGCGCGAACAGAATGTATGATAAGAGGTTTCTTGTGCTTTTTGGATGCATTGATATGTAAAAGAAAAACTTTTTTCTGCAAATCGATTGAGATGTCAATAGCACGGTCGATTCCGCATTCACCAATGGCGATGATATTTGGTAAAGAAGAATATTTTTCAATTTCTTTTTCGATAAAATCAATGTTATATTTGTTAATGTACCAAGGATGCCAGCCTGCTGAATATAAACTGTGTGGCGTTATTTCATATTGCTCTATTTTGTGAAGCAGCAAATTTAAAATTTTGCGGGTGATTAAATTCGTATCGCTATTATGGGTGTGGATATCAATATATGGTGTCATAATGTTAACAAATTTATCATTTCATTTTTGTATAGTATGATGAATGATAGTTGATTTTTCATAATTTATCGAGTACTTTACTGTAAAAATAATTAAATGGAAAAAACAGGATTCTCATTTCTATTTGAAAAGTTGAAAAATCAATCCCCCAAAAAATTAGTGGTTGCCAATGGTGTTGATATGCATACGCTCGAAGCTGTTCGCCGGGCTGTGGATGAAAAAATTGTTTCTGTAATTATTACCGGAGCAAAAGAAACTGTTATAAATAATTGCAGTAAAGCCGGAATTGCTGAAAATTTATATGAAATTGAGAATTGTGACACAGAGGATGCTGCCGTGTTGAGGGCTGTTGAGATTGCCCGGGCAGGCAAGGCTGATTTAATAATGAAGGGTCTTGTTAGTACCGATGTTTTCATGAAAGCTGTTCTGAATAAAGAAAAAGGTTTGTTGCCTAAGGGGGCTTTGCTGTCAGATGTTGCAATGTTGAATAATAATGTGTATCATAAACCATTATTTATTAGCGATGTTGCTATTTTGCCTTTACCCAATTTAGAGCAAAAGATGCAAATGACGAAATACCTTATTGAAGTGGCTCAAAAGGCCGGTGTCGAACGTCCTAAGGTTGCTTTTTTGGCAGCTACTGAAAAGGTTATTGCCAAAATGCCTGCATGTGCCGATGCGGCTGAATTGAAAAAGATGTGGAAAGAGGCGGCTTTCGGCAATTCAATTTGCGATGGGCCCATGGCACTCGACCTGGCAGTGGATAAACATGCTGCCGATGTTAAAAATTTCTCTTCGCCGGTGGCCGGTGATGCAGATTGTTTGTTGTTCCCGAATATTGAGTCGGGAAATATTTTTTACAAGGCCAATACCATATTTTGTAATGCCAGCGCAGCGGCAATTGTTATGGGAACGAATGTTCCAGCGGTTTTGTCATCGCGTGGCGATTCATCTGATACTAAGTTTTATTCAATAGCTCTGGCTGCCTTAATTGGATAATTTATGAGCGATTCTAATCCTAAAATACTGGTCATTAATCCCGGCTCAACTTCAACAAAAGTTGCCGTATTTGAAGGTGAAAAATGTCTTTTCACTCAAACCATACGTCATTTTATTGACGATTTGGTTCATTACCAATCAATAATTGAGCAGTATGAGTTCCGCAAAGATATTATCATGGGAACGCTCGAGCTTGAGCAGATTGATTTGTCTGATATTGCTATAGTGATGGGGCGGGGAGGTTTAACTTACCCTTTAAAATCAGGAATATACAAAGTGAACGACCGCATGCTTACCCATGTGCGTAAAGGAGTATGGGGGCAACATGCTTCAAACCTGGGGCCGGTTTTGGCCAATGCAATTGCGAAAGAAATAGAAGGGGCTGAGGCGTTTATTGCCGATCCCGTAGTTACCGATGAGCTGGAGCCTGTTGCACGTGTAAGTGGTCATCCTCGTTTTGAACGGCGTTCAATTTTTCATGCATTGAATCAAAAAGCTGTAGCCCGTTTGTATGCCCGCTCAATAAACAAAAAATACGAAGAGCTTAATTTGATTGTTGTGCATATGGGCGGTGGTGTTTCTGTAGGAATGCATTCGCACGGAAA
>JAQIDF010000049.1 GCA_027858145.1 Prolixibacteraceae bacterium
ATAATCGAAAAAAAGCGGTCTTTTTCGGCATTGGTCTTTTTTAGTTTTTTGTTAGTCTGGCGGATTTCTTTTTCTCTCTTTATCTGTTCAGTAATGTCTTCTTTTATACCCACAAAATGTGTGATTTTCCCTTTTTTGTTGGTAATGGATGATATGGATGTTTTTTCCCAATACAAGGTTTCGGTTTTCTTTTCATTTAAAAGAATGCCACTCCATTCTTTACCTGAAAGAATGGTATCCCATAGTTCTTTATAGGTTTTTGATTCGGTTTTACCCGATTGCAATATTCGTGGATTTTGTCCAATTAACTCCTCCTCAGTGTAACCCGTTGTTTCGCAAAGCCGGGGGTTTACGTATTCAATGATTCCGTTAAAATCAGTAATAACAATGGAAATTGAGCTGTGTTTTACAGCTTGTTCCAGTTTGCGTTGTTGCTGCTCGGCATACCGACGTTTGGTAATGTCGTGGAAATTTATGAGAATGCCATTGATAACAGGGTTTTTCATGTGGTTGGTGGCCGATATCTCTATATTGTGGTAGCTTCCATCGTGATGCAAAAAGCGCAGGTCGAGCAGTTTTGATGTTACTTCTCTGCGAAGCATTTTTGAAAAGTGATTTTTCAGCTCCATACGGTCGTCGGGATGAACAAAATCCATCACGAATTTATTCTTGATTTTATTAACAGGCCAGCCAAAATGATCGGTAATGTTTTGTGTTACATACGAACAAATTCCCCGGAGGCCAACAACTGCTATCACATCCCATATACCGGCGATCATTTGCTTGTGCTTATGTTCGCTGAGGATGAGGTTTTCACCCGCTTGTTTTTTCTCAAGGTATAGTCCTGCCAGGTTGGCATATATCTCAGCAAGCTTTATGTTTGGTTTTATGTTTTTGGTGTAGAGAAGGGTAAAGTGACCAATGGTCTTATTGTTTTTCTCTATTTTAACAATATATACACGGCCTAATTCAAATGTATCTTCTATTTGGCTAAGCGTTTCGTGTGGAAGCACATGGTCGGCTATTTCGTGAATTGATTCGAACCGGGTGCATATATTGTTTTTTGTTTTTTCTTCGCTGAAAGCATCACGTGCCCACACTCTGTTTAAAATACTCTTTTGCATCGAATGTGCTAACTCAGGTGCTTTTTCAGGGGTTCTGACAGAAAGTGCCACCGTTTCAAATTCCCGGTTATATGGTTTAAATAAGTTAAATGAAGCTATTTCTGCATCAGAGATTTCACGCATGGTGTTGGTGATTTCATCGAAAGAAATATCGCCTTTTATCGACTGGATAAATCTTTCGGATGATTGAATGATTAGATCCATTTTTTGGCGTTTAAGTACTTCTTCGTTAACATCCTGAAAGGTGCCGGTGATTTTTATTGTATTTCCCTTATTGTCAGATATGGCTTTAGCACTAACGTTAATCCATTTGGGGGTGTTCTTGGCTGTTATAATCTGTAATTCAAGGTCGAAAGATTTTTGTTCCTGTATGCTCTTTTCTATGGCTTCAGCTAATATAGTTTTGTGTTCGGGAATGTAAAAAGTGAATGCTTTTTCTAGCGAAGGAACAAAATGCTCATCAGATTCAATGATGTTGTAAATTTCGTTAGTGTAAAAAAGTTTATTTGTGTTGAGGTTGAGTCCCCATCCACCTACACGTGCAATTTTATTGGTTTCGTTAAGCAATTCCTGACTTTGTGCAAACTCTTCAATTTGTTGCTCAGTAACAAAAAACCCATTGTCCAGTTTTTCTTTGAGTTGTTGGTTTTCGTTTTTAAGTTTCTCTATTTGCTTCTGCAGTTCTTCGATCTTATTTGTGCTCATCTCTTGTCAATACTTATTTTGACTCGTAATTTACGTAATCTTTTAGTGTTAATTGCAAGAAGGAGTGTGTTATTTTAATTCAGCTTTTAGTTTCCTAATTTTAGCTGTATAAACTAATATGTTGAATGTGTCAACGTGAGGTTCTTGTGTTTTCAAGTATTTTTTTAGCTTTTTTTAGGAAATATATCTGTAACTTTTCAATTCATTGCTCGTCTTATGTGATAATAGATAATGCGAATAATATGTTTACACATAACTTAGTTACAAAAACCGACAGTTACCGATAAAAATCATCTGTTCGTCTATTGATTCAATGAAATATTTGCACAATTGCGGACTTTTGAACTGTATTTCAAAATAAACGATTCATTAAATATTGCTGCAACTGAAAAATACTTAACAAATAGCCATGATAACACTTAAAAACATTCACAAATCGTATTTCACAGGTTCAAACAGCCTTCATGTTTTAAAGGGAATAGACCTGGAAATAAACCAGGGAGAATTTGTTTCGATTATGGGGTCATCGGGCTCAGGAAAATCAACTTTGTTGAATCTTCTGGGTATTCTCGACAATTACGACAAAGGGGAGTACCATCTCGACGGAAAACTCATTCGTAACATGAGTGAACGAAACGCGGCAAAATACCGCAACGAAACGCTGGGGTTTATTTTCCAGTCGTTCAACCTCATTTCCTTTAAAAATGCCATGGAAAATGTGGCCCTTCCGCTATATTATCAAGGGGTTCGACGGAAAAAACGTAATGCAATGGCTCTTGATTATCTCGATAAGTTGGGTTTAAAACCCTGGGCAGAACATATGCCAAATGAGCTTTCGGGAGGACAAAAACAACGGGTGGCCATTGCGCGTGCTTTAATATCGCAACCCAAAGTTATTTTGGCGGATGAACCAACCGGAGCTCTCGATACACAAACTTCGTATGAGGTAATGGATATTCTTAAAGGTATACACAAAGAAGGTATAACCATAATTATTGTAACCCACGAACACGATATTGCGGCGATGACCGACAAAATTATCAAACTTAAGGACGGAAATATCGGTGACCTGATTATCAATGGTGACCTTGCTTCGTTTAAGAAAAACTACGCTAAAGAACTTCAAACCTTATAGCTATGTTCGATATCGATAAATGGCAAGAGATACTTAGTACGATTAAGAAAAATAAACTTCGTACTTTTTTAACCGGCTTTGCAGTAGCATGGGGCATTTTTATGCTTATGGTGTTGCTGGGTGCCGGTAACGGACTAAGCAACGGCGTTAGCTCAAACTTTCAGGGCAATGCAATTAATGCGATGTGGATTTGGAGCCGCGAAACCAGTATGCCTTACGCCGGATTTCAATCGGGACGTAGTATTCAGCTTGAAATGAGTGACTACGAGGCCATCGGTGAAATGGAAAATGTTGATAAAATTTCAGCCCGTTTCTGGATTGGCGACCGCACCTATGCTTTTCAAAGTGAATATGGCACTTATAATACACAGGCATGTCATCCCGATTATAAAATAATTGAAAACTTTCAGATTAAGACGGGGCGTTTTATTAATAATATCGATATGCAATATGGTCGTAAAGTGATGGTTATTGGAGCTGATATCCAGGATGCATTGTTTAAAAACATCGACCCGATAGGACAAATTCTGAGGGTTGGCAATGTGCCTTTCAAGATAATTGGTGTTTATAATGAAATTGATCCAAGAGAAGGTACCCGGCAGGGGCTTATACCTTTAACAACAGCACAAAAGCTTTTTAATGCCGGTGATCGCATTCACAATCTGGCTTTAACTACACACGACATTACCAAGCAGGAAAGCGAGCAGGTCGAAGAAGATATCCGCAATTTGTTGGCGAAGAACCATAAATTTAATCCCGATGATGAACGCGCTATCGGAATCTACAATTCGTTAGAGAATTATGTAGAAACGATGAATATTTTCCGGACGATAAAATTATTTGTATGGCTAATTGGAATTGGAACGCTCATAGCAGGTATTGTAGGGGTAAGTAACATTATGCTGATTGTAGTTAAAGAACGTACCAAGGAAATAGGTATACGAAAGGCTTTAGGTGCAACACCGGGTTCAATTATTGGGTTGGTGTTACTTGAGTCGATACTGATTACAGCTTTAGCCGGTTATGTTGGCATGTTTCTGGGTATAAGCCTGATGGAAGGTGTTAATTTTATGATGGAACAGCAGGCACAAGCCCAGGTCGGAGCAGGAGGAGACCGGGGCGAATTCCGAATGTTTATGAATCCTACTGTTGATTTACGAATTGCTGTAAGTGCAATGATGTTGCTTGTTACAGCCGGAGCCCTGGCCGGGTATTTTCCTGCCAGAAAAGCATCATCTGTTAAACCTATTGAAGCATTACACGACGAATAAATAAGATAGCTATGTTTGATATAGACCGTTGGAAAGAAATTATTAGTGCCCTGAAGAAAAATCGTCTGAGGAGTTTTCTTACCGCCTTTGGTGTGTTTTGGGGGATTTTCATGCTCATTATAATGGCCGGTGCCGGACGCGGGTTCGAAAACGGAATGTTTGAAGGTATAGGCCAGGTTGCCCAGAATTCATTCTTCATGTGGACAAACCCTACCAGTGAGCCGTATAAAGGTTTAAGGCGCGGACGAAGATGGAGTTTCGATAATGAGGATGTGGCTTTTATAAAGAATCATATTCCTGAAGCCGATATCGTGTCTCCCCGGATTTTTGCCGGTGGCGGAGGTGGTAATAATACCATTCGCGACGATCGTGCTGCATCGTTTTACATTAAAGGAGATTATCCCGAGTGGAACGATATTGACCCGGCAGAAGTGCTGATGGGACGTTGGCTGAATGAAGTTGATATTATGCAGCGCCGGAAAGTTTGTGTGGTTGGCGATCAGGTAATCAACGAATTATTCGACCCCGAGGAAGACCCGATTGGAGAGTACCTTAAAGTAAATGGTGTTTATTACCAGGTAGTTGGGGTTGTCGATCCGATTTCTAATATTAATATGAACGGACGCTCTGAGGAGAGTATTTTTATACCCTTTTCAACCATGCAGGTTGCTTATAACTACGGAAACGACGTACACGTACTGGGCGTAACAGCTAAGCCCGGATACAGTGCCGCAATGGTTGAGGAAAAAGTGATTGCCGCCTTAAAGCAACGGCATAAAATTGCCCCAACCGATGTGCAGGCTGTTGCGCATATCAATCTCGAAAAACAGTTTAAACAGTTCAGTGCTTTATTCGATGGTATTAGGATTCTTACCTGGATTGTAGGCCTGGGTACATTGCTGGCCGGTGTGATTGGTGTTAGTAACATTATGCTGGTAATTGTGCGCGAACGCACCCAGGAAATTGGTGTTATGCGTGCCATTGGGGCAACTCCCCGCAAGGTTATCGGGCAAATTATGCTCGAAAGTGTTTTCTTAACAGCTGTAGCAGGTTATATCGGCCTTGTGCTGGGAATTCTCATTCTCGAAGGGTTAAATTATGTGCTTGAAATGGCAAAGGCAAATGGGAGCACAGAAATTTTTATCAGCAACCCCTCTATTGATCTTACCGTTGCCATTGCATGTCTGGCCGTTCTGGTTGTATCAGGAGCAATTGCAGGATATATCCCGGCCAAACGGGCTGTACGTATTAAACCAATTGATGCCCTAAGGGCAGAATAGATATTAAAAAAATAAATCAACAGAATAAATTAATTAAGCCATGAGACGAATATTTAAAATTTTAGGAATTGTTCTTTTAGTAGGAATCTTCCTCGGTACATTTTACTTTTTGTACACAAAATCGAAAAAAGATCCGGTAGTATATAACACCCAAAAGCC
>JAQIDF010000095.1 GCA_027858145.1 Prolixibacteraceae bacterium
CAGATGCAATTTGGAAAGCTGGGGATGCAGATTAACGATTCGCTGACCATTGACGACTGGAAAGAGGTGTACCGCAAACTTACGTACTGGGAAATGGAGCTCGACAACTCGGATGACAAGGCGATGGACGAGGTATTGCAAATGCAAAAAACCGAGGCCAACCACGCTTTTTGCCGTTTTATATCGCGCAATTACCTTGATTGGTTAAAGAAAGATGCTGGTGAGCGTCCGCTGTTATCGCCTGATTTATTCAAGAAACGAATATTCCCGATACTGGATGAAGGGAAAAAGGTGTTTGTAATGCTTATCGACAATGTTAGGTTCGACCAGTGGAGGGCACTAAGTTCAATTATCAGTGACTACTACTCGGTGGTTGATGACGAAATGTACGTGAGTATTTTGCCTACGGCAACCATGTTTGCCCGCAATAGTATTTTTGCTGGACTGATGCCGGCCGATATTAAACAAATCCATCCCGATTTTTGGTTTGATGATGACAATGAGGAAGGTGGGAAAAACAGTTTTGAAGTAGATTTACTGCACGAGCAAATGGCACGAAATGGCCGGAAAGAAAAACTTTTTTATGAAAAGATTACCACTTCGAAACCGGGACGGAAAGGCAGCGATAACCTGAACCAGATCCTGCAATCGGATTTGGCCGTGATGGTGCTGAACTTTGTGGATATGATTTCGCACGCCCGTACCGAAATGAACATGATACGCGAACTGGCAGGCAACGAAGCCGCATACCGGTCGTTAACCGTGAGCTGGTTTAAACACTCGGGGCTTACCGACTTGCTGAAAGAGCTGGCAGCTCATAATTATGAACTGGTGCTAACAACCGACCACGGTACCATAAAAGTAAATAACCCGCTGAAAGTAATTGGTGAACGCAGTACCAATACAAATCTACGGTATAAGCACGGGCGTAACTTGAATTATAACCCCAAAGAGGTTTTTGAGATTAAAAAACCATCGGAAGCCCGCTTACCGACAACCAATGTAAGCACATCGTATATTTTTGCCATGAAGGATGATTTTTTCGCTTATCCGAATAACTTTAATTATTACGCCAATTACTATAAAAATACTTTCCAGCATGGCGGTATTTCAATGGAAGAAATGTTGGTGCCCATTATAAGAATGCAGCCAAAATAAAAAATTTCCTAACCTATTGTTACTGAATAAGATTATCAACTTGTTCTTTTTTTTAAAGTTTTATAACATGAAAACAAGCCGGCAGATTGTGAAAATTTGGCTATATTTATTATCCGAAAAACAAAAAAAGAGTAAACATGAACAATACGTACTGCGTTATCATGGCCGGCGGAATAGGAAGCCGTTTTTGGCCATTAAGTAAAACATCACGCCCTAAACAATTTATTGACATCCTTGGAAATGGTGAAACACTTATACAACAAACTTACCGGCGATTATTAAAAATTTGTCCTTCCGAGAATTTTCTTGTTGTTACAAATCAGATTTATAAAGACCTGGTTTTAGAGCAATTACCCGACCTGGACGCTGAACAGGTGCTTTGCGAACCCTTGCGAAGAAATACAGCCCCTTGTGTGGCTTATGCCTCTCATAAAATAGAAAGTAAAAATAAAAATGCCAATATCATTGTTGCACCGTCTGACCATCTTATATCCAAAGAAGATGAGTTCATAAACGAGCTGCAAAAAGGCATCAGTTTTGTGGAGAAAAATGATGCGTTGCTAACTTTGGGAATTAAGCCTTGCAGGCCCGAAACAGGTTACGGGTATATACAAATAAACGGAAACGTTTCATTTGACGGTGCTACCAACTTGCATAAAGTAAAAACATTTACCGAGAAGCCCGATGCTAAAATGGCACAGGTTTTTATGGATAGTGGTGAGTTTTACTGGAACTCCGGAATATTTCTGTGGTCGCTGAAATCAATCGTGAAAGCTTTTGAAGAGCATCTTGGTGAAGTGAACGATCTTTTCGCAAAAGGGAGCAAGTATTATTACACCGAAGGAGAAGATGCATTTTTGAATAAAACATATTCAGAGTGCCCGAACATTTCAATTGATTATGGTGTGATGGAAAAGGCATCGAATGTGTATGTGCTGTGTGCCGATTTTGGATGGAGTGACCTGGGAACCTGGGGATCACTTTGGGATAACTCCGATAAAGATAAAAACCAAAATGCGATGAGTGGTAACAATATAAAAGTTTATGATACCGAAAACAGTATTGTAAATGTTGGTAGCGATAAGCTTGTTGTGGTTCAGGGGCTCGACGGTTACATTGTTGCCGAATCGGATAACACCCTTATGATTTGTAAAAAGGAGGATGAACAGCAAATTCGTCAGTTCGTCAATGACATCCGCATTTCGAAAGGCGAAGAATACGTTTAGGTTTTTATTGATAAGATATAAATTAACCGGGGTTGGCTTATGGCTTACCCCGGTTTTTTTATGTGACTGTTGAAAAAATTCACACAAATAGAGCAGCGATCATTGTTGTGACAAGCCCGCCAACGGCAATAATAGACTCCATTACAGTCCACGATTGCAGCGTTTGTTTTTCGTTCATACGCAGATATTTTCCTACCAGCCAGAATCCGCTATCGTTAACATGCGACAATAAAGTTGCCCCCGATGCAATGGCCAATACCACCAATGCACGGTGTGGGTCGGTTAGGTTCATTTCCTGAATGAGCGGTGCCATAATTCCGGCTGCGGTAATCATAGCAACAGTTGCCGATCCTTGTGTTACCCGCACAATGGCAGCCAGCATCCAGGCCAGGAAGATAGGGGGCAGGGAAGATCCGGCCATCGATTCGGCAAGTATTTTGCCTATACCGCTGTCAACCAGCACTTCTTTAAATACACCACCGGCACCGGTAATTAAAATAATGATACCTGCCGGGCCAAGAGCTTTGGTGCTCAGATCGAGTACGGTTTTCTTCGACATGCCCCTGCGGATACATAGAAAATAAATGGCAAGCAGTGTGGCTATAATCAATGCTGAAAACGGATGCCCCAAAAAACTGACGATGTTGGTAAATGTTGTTTTTGCGATGATCTGTTTGCTAATGAGCACATCCGAAAGGGTGTTCAGCAGAATAAGAAATAACGGGATACCTATTAAAATGGCGATCAGCCGGAATGATGGTGGTGGCTGCAAGCTATCGCTTTCAGAATTTTCAGTAATTAAATCTGAAGTTTCTTCCGGCGGATGTACCATGATGCGTTTTGAAATAAATCGCCCCCACACTGGGCCGGCCAAAACTGCCACCGGAAAACCAAGGATGACACCAAACAGTATGACCCAGCCCAGCTGAACATTTATGATTTCGGCAACAGCAACCGGACCGGGTGTTGGCGGGATAAAGCTATGGGTAACGGCCAAGCCGGCTAATAAAGGTATGCCGTAAAACAAAAGCGATTTTTTGGTGTCGCGCGCCATGGCATAAATAATGGGAACAAGAATAATAAAACCCACATCGAAGAAAACAGGAATAGCTACGATGAATCCTGCCACTACCATTGCCGATGGAGCCCGTTTTTCACCAAATTTTTTGATAAGCGTATGAGCCAGCGACACTGCCCCGCCCGAGCTTTCGAGCATTTGCCCGAAAATGGCGCCAAGCCCCACCACCGTAGCAACAAAACCAAGGGTTCCGCCCATGCCGTTTTGTATGCTGTTAATTACCCCCTCAAGTGGCATACCCGAAAGGATGCCGACATAAATAGAGGCAATGAGTAACGAAATAAAAGCACTAATTTTTAACTTAAGCACCAAAAACAGCAGTATGGCTACCGCCGAAACAACAATAAAAACAAGGTAAGGAGTTGACATAGTATACGGTTTAGGATTTAAATGTAGGAATAAAATTTCTGACATCCATGCACTTTATAAGAATAAAAAAGAGCATATTTGTTCATACTAAAATCAAATATTATGAAGATGTTTACAAAATTATTGGTGAGTGAAGAATCTCTAAATCCTCGTCATTTTATTAAAATGGTCGTTTTTGTAATGGCAGGTATTTTTTTCTCCTGCAACTCAGAAAATACTTCAGAAGAAAAATGGGTGCCGCTTTTTAATGGCAAAAACATTGATGGCTGGACGGTGAAAATTACCGGGCATGAGTTGAATGATAATTATGCCAATACCTTCAGGGTTGAAGATGGTATTCTTAAAGCATGTTACGATGATTACGAACAGTTCGACAATAATTTTGGTCACTTGTTTTATGAAAAGCCTTTCTCCAGTTTTAAGCTGAAGGTTGAATATCGTATTGTTGGACAGCAAATGGACGGTGGGCCGGAGTGGGGCAACCGCAACAACGGGGTGATGTTACATTCGCAATCGCCTGAAACGATGGAGCTCGATCAGAATTTTCCGGTATCGATTGAGGCTCAGCTGCTGAGCAATAGTCCGGACACTAAACGGCCAAACGGTAATGTTTGCACGCCCGGAACTACGGTTGAGGTAAATGGTAAACGCTTACAGGAGCACTGTTTTAATTCAAGCTCCAAACCTAATTACGATGGCGAGTGGGTTACATTCGAACTGGTGGTTTACGGCGATTCTATCGCACATCACATTGTTGATGGTGATACCGTGTTAACTTATACAAATATACAACTTGACGATGGCAGCCCATTGTCTGAAGGGTACATTGCATTGCAGTCTGAAAGTCATCCTACCGAGTTCAGGTCGGTTGAGATTATGGGGCTTAGGAAATAGGAGAACTGTGGTTAAAATCCACCGCAAAGACGCAGAGGCGCGAAGAAAATAGCCATTGGTGAAAAAAGTCATTAGTCATTGGCCATTAGGAATTGGGCGCCTGTAAAAGCAGCAAACCCACAGGGTTAAATATTAATCAGTGGTTAAAAGATTTCACCGCAAAGACGCCAAGGCGCAAAGAAAAAATTGAAATAAAATAATAGGTATAATCGGTTAGACCGCAGGATTTCCAGTACCTTTACCAATTGGGAAAGGGTTTATATATGGGTTTGAATTCAATTGAATTTCACAGGCGGTTTCAGAGCGATGAAGACTGTTTAGAGTATTTATCAGAATTAAAATGGAGTGATATCTACTCTTGTAGAAAATGTGGTTGTGACAGATACTGCAAAGGCAGAACGCAGTTTTCACGCCGGTGTATAAAATGTGGATATGATGAAAGTGTAACAGCGTATACGGCTTTCGAGAAATGTAAGTTTTCATTATTAGTTGCATTTCATATTGTTTTCAAGATAAGCACCAAAGTCAAGGGAATGTCCTCCAGAGAATTGTCAAATGAATTTGATTTAAGACAAAAGACTTGCTGGTCGTTTAAGAGAAAGATACAGCAATGCATGACAAGTTCAAGAAAGCATAAGATTGTAGGTAAGGTACATATCGATGAGTTTTATATAGGACAATATGAAGAGAATAAAGTTGGAAGAACCACCGATGGCAAGAAAAAATTAGTAATTGTCGCTTTGGAGATATTAGATGATGGTGTTGGTCGAGCTTACGCACGAATAATAGAAAATGCATCTTCAAAAGAATTTCGTCCATTCTTCGAAGACTATATTAGTAATGAAGCGCAGATTGTCACGGATGAATGGAGAGGTTATTTGCCATTAAAAAAGGATTATCCTCTTCTTACGCAGTTACCTTCAAAAAAAGGTTCAAATTTCAAAGAGCTTCATCTTCATATAATGAACATACAAGGATGGTTGCGCGGAATACACCACCATTGCAGTAAAGAACACTTACAGGGTTATCTCGATGAATTCCATTTTAGATATAACCGGAGGGCATATATGGGGACAATATTCAATGTAACCCTCAATAAAATGGTTAAAAATTCAAAATAGTCAATAATGACAGGGGGCTCAGGGTGCGCTCTAAGCGCCTATACCAA
>JAQIDF010000119.1 GCA_027858145.1 Prolixibacteraceae bacterium
CCAATATGAATAATTGAGCGAATAAACCATAAGAATCCAAAGGGCTAAATAGGGTATGAAAGAATTGATTACCTGCCACCAGCTTTTAGCCTTGTTGGGTTGATTGTATTTGCTGATAATAGTCATCCAGTTTGACCATTCATTATCTTGAGTTTCCATTTTTTAAATAATATATACCTATAAAGTTAATAAACAATGCAATAAAACGCAAAAGCAAGCTCAAGAGAATGCTTCCCCTTCTAATTACATCAACCCTAAAAGGAAATTCTTCACACAATCTCCAAGAATATCCACATTATATCCACCTTCCTGGCAAACCAAGGTTGGTATTCCTAATGACTTAAACTGATTGCCAATGGAGATATAATCTTCGGTGCGTAGTTTTAAACCTCCAATCGGGTCATCTATATTTGTATCAAAGCCGGCAGCAATAATTAAAAAAGCAGGATTAAACTCACGTATCTTATTAATAATTCTATCCACAGCTGCAGAATATTGCTCCAATTTGGTATCCTTGGGTAAAGGTTCGTTATGATTAGTTCCAACTGCCTGTCCCTTTCCCTGCTCCTCATCGTATCCCCAGAAGTATGGATACTCGTTTGATGGATTGCAATGTATGGAGGCCGTAAAAACTGATTTTATTTCATCAAAAAACTCTTGAGTTCCGTTTCCGTGATGATAATCAATATCTACAATAGCTACTTTGCCCTCAGGTAATAAATACTCAGCAGCAGTAGCTACATTGTTAAAATAACAATAACCACCAAAAACACGAGGACCGGCATGATGCCCCGAAGGCCGGCATAAGGCGTATACCGTTTTATCATGTCCGTTACGAAGTAATTCTGCACCTGTTAAAGCAGTTTCAGCAGATGCCCGGGCAACTTCATAGGTCTTCTTTTTAATGGGGGTAACCGCATCGGTACACCATATACCTCCCCACAAAGGGGAATCAACCTTTTTCTTAAGATTTGCACCTTCTCCGGGAAAAAGATCCGGATAAAACTCCTCATCATCATCTTTTAAACTTAATCCTGTTTTAAGAATATAATCGTGGTAAGGGTGAATCCTTGAAATGAATCTTTCCGGAAATTGTTTGGCAGTTACAAATTCAAAACGCTCGTCAGCATGAAGTGCTTTTTTGATCGATTCAACACGAAGAGGGGTATCTTTAACCTCGTAAGTTTCAGGCCCTAACTGATACCTCCAGTAAGGATTATGTAAACTATCGTTATATTTCTCAATAACTTTCATACGTTTAAAATTTATAATTTATTTTTCTTTGTTCAATAATTCAATAATGCGTTGATGTGGAACAGCCGGACATTGTCGTTCTTTTCTTCCATTCATTCCATTGGAGCAAAATATAGCATTGATAACCGCCTCTTCGGTTGCTTCTACAACAGCTTCATAAACCAAATTAATGTTATTGTCTGAGATGCATTTTAAATTTATAAAATCGCTTTTTGAAGTATTGACACGTGACTTACGGTTTCCTGTGCTAAATGCAATAATAATTTCACCACTTGTTGAAGCCGCATAAGAACCGGTACGACCTAACCCAAGGGCTGCTCGTTTTGCCACACGATTTAGCTGACTATTGATAAGAGGGATGTCGGTAGCAACAACAACAATAATCGATCCTTCTGATACTTCCCGACGTCCGGATTTATCGAACTCCCTGTCTAAATCCCGACCTACAACACCGCCATCAAGGGTGAGATTGCGCATTTTTCCAAAATTAGATAGCACAAGCACGCCAACAGTATATATATTGCTTTCGGATAAATTTAAAATTCGTGAGGAAGTTCCTATTCCTCCGGCAAAATCAAAACTTGTCATTCCGGTACCGGCACCAATAGATCCTTGTTTTACAGGGCCAGCAGAGGCCGACTCTATTGCCTTGATCGCATCCTGAGCCGAACATGTTCCTGCTCTGATATCATTTAAGAAAGAATCGTCCGCTTCTCCAACTACAGGTAATACCACATCGGTTTCGGTACCTAGTGTTGGGTGCTTTTTAATCATATGATTAACAACGCCTGCATGAACCCTGCCAACTGAATGTGAGTTTGTTAAAAGGATGGGGGTTTCAAGCCAACCTGTTTCAATTACTTGTGTTAAACCAGCCATCTCACCAACCCCATTCAATATAAAACCACCTGCAGCTATGCGGTTTGTATAGGCTTGTCCGGCAGGCATAATGGCTGTTACTCCAGTGCGTATATTACTTGTTTCTAATTCACCGGGGATTTTAACATTATCTTCAATGCGCGTAAAATGGCCAACGCGCACACCTTTAACATCCGTTATTGCATTATTTATTCCAGGACGCATCCGACCAGTTTGAATCCCAAGCTCTCTTGCATTAGGACGTTGTGTTTCGAATGAAAAATCACCATTTTTAGGCTGCTTGGGAGATTTAATTGCTAAACCATAGCGCCGGGCGGCTGAACGAATAATTAACCTCAAAGCATCGCGAAATTCTAGTCCGCGTGATTTGGCGGCAGTCATAAGTGAAGCATCCGGATGAAGACTTGGTAAAGGATTAAGTTCAATAAAATAGGGGTTCCCCTTAGAATTTAGTCGAATATCTACCCTCCCGACATCCGGGCACGACATGATTTCAAAAACATCCCGAGCCATTTTTGTTACGGCTTCTTCTTCTTCGGTGTTAATAGTTGCCGGACAAATAACGCTTACTGAGTTAGATGCCTCGCCACCCTGTTTCATGTCATAATCGTAAATATTATATTTACCTCCTGACCTTTTCATATCAAAAGTATGTTCAACAATGTCGAGCAGCTTTCCCGGGAAACTTTCCAGAAAAGGAACACTTAGTTCACGGCCATCAATATATTCTTCAACAACAAGGCCTGCCGGATAATGACTTAAAAGTTTATTTATTCTGGACAGGGCTTGCTCCTTAGTTTCAACAACGGAATCTTGTGTAATTCCCTTACTCGATCCTTCTGAATTTGGTTTAATCATTAAAGGATATTCTAAATCGTCGGGCAAATTGCGATCTTTATCGGTTATTAAAACGCCCCTGGGAACACTTATCCCATGAGTAGTTAAAACAGTTTTAGCCAGGTGTTTATCGAGATTAAGATGAAGAAGAGACGCATTTCCGCCAGTAAACGGAATACCCATTTGTTCATACAACCCCGGATAAAAAGCTTCCCTTGAACTGCCAATCGTACCTTCTGCCAGATTAAATATAAGGTCAGGTTCGCTTTCAAGAAGACGTTCAATTACATCATTTGGTTTACCAGAAACTTCAACTACTGTTACTGTGTGTTGCAGACTGCTAATTGCTTCGGATATTCTAGTAATGTCGGCTTCAGATAGAAGTTCAGCTGAAGCTTCTGTTTCGTCGGTGCGTAAGTTATAGGCAATGGTTATTCTCATGGTATCATTTTTTTATTTATAACGTATATTTAGCTAACTAACTCTAAAAAATGTCCTGACTTTCTAACACTTAAAATGAAAGATACAAATTTTAATGCATACTATTCTAATTTATTAGCAAGTGCATTGGGCAAAAACAGCTCTTTTGTAAAATTTGATTTGCAGGGCTGGCTTGCAGCGGTATGCAAATGGGCTGTTTTACAGGCTGGGTTTCTTTTATCTTTGCGTGAGGGGGGATGTCTTTCACTAACTCGAAGTGATTATTTGTGGTGCCACTATCCAAAAAATAATTTTGAAGTAATTGCATCTTGCTCATTGTAACTAAATCCATTGCAGCATCCCCGAGAAAACTTCCAAGTATATTGCTTTTCGACAAACAGGTCGATAAGGCGCACCTCATTGTCTTGGGCGATGACTTGGGCGATGGATATGGGGAACAGGAGGGTTTGTGTCACGCCTTCGCTAAAGCTATGGCAGCAAAAAGCCTATTTTGTCCTGGAATGAATTCCATATCATATATTTAATATATAATATGTTTTTCCCTGCTTGAATGAATAAAATGTTAATGGAAAATCTGCAAACGTAAACTCTATTCCACCAGAGGGTCTGTTGCTACTTGACATTACTTATATTATTGAGTAGAGTAGTTACAATAAAAAAGGCAGAAAGATTATACTTCCTGCCCCTCCTATTATTTTATGTTTTTACAATAACTCTTATGAATTCTGCATTTGAGCTGTTAAAACTATACTTCCCATGTATTTCCGCTGCGAAGTAAATCGTCCACACATTTTATTTTTCTTGTTTTTTGCACCTCTGCAATTTGCTCTTCCATGGCAACATCGTAAGGTGTTGCTTCAACAGCCCTGATTACACCAAATGCAACCGGCATTTCGGGCATCTGCATGTTAATAAGTGCTGCATGCATGTACAAACTTTCTTCTTTGGCATCGTGCACCAAAATATCGTCAAGCGTAAAGCCATCTTGTCCAATGGTAACAGATTTCAATTTACCGTTTTCAAGCACCAGGCCTTTATCTTTGTTGGTGCCAAAAATCATTTTCTCGCCATGCTTCAAATAAATCTGCTTATCCTCGCGGTCTTCGCCTTTGGTAATTTCATCATGTATTCCACCACTAAAAATCACACAATTTTGCAGCACTTCAACCACCGATGTTCCTTTGTGGCGGGCAGCATTATCAAAAATCTCCTGACTCATTTTCATATTTCCGTCAATGGCACGGGCATAATAAGCCCCCTTCGCCCCCAACACTAACTGTCCGGGCACGAATGGTTCTTCAATGGTACCGTAAGGCGAAGTTTTGGTTTTTGAGCCAAAATCAGTAGTAGGTGAATATTGTCCTTTTGTAAGGCCATATATCTTATTATTGAAAAGAACCAGGTTCATATCAATATTTCGCCTGATGGTGTGAATAAAATGATTTCCCCCGATAGCCATAGCATCTCCATCACCTGTTATTTGCCACACATGCAGTTTCGGGTTTGCACTCTTAACGCCTGAGGCAATAGCAGCCCCACGTCCGTGAATGGTATGAAAACCAAAGGTATTCATATAATATGGAAAGCGTGAAGAACAACCAATGCCGGAAATAACAGCATAATCAGCCTTATTTAGCCCAAGATTAGCCATCACCCGTTGAATAGCATTCATGATAGCGTGATCTCCACAACCGGGGCACCATCTCACCTCGTTTGCACTTTTAAAATCTTTTGCGGTATATGTAAATTCTCTCATTGAGCTATTCCTCCATTAATTTAGTTACACTTTCTTTTATTTCCTCAACTGAGAAAGGCAATCCCTGCACTTTATTCAACTGATGGTATTCAAAATGTGGAAGTTTGTCGCGCAAATAAGCGGCAAATTGACCAAGATTAAGCTCACACACGATAATTTTTTTATACCTCGAGAACACCTCAGCCGAATTAGCCGGCAGCGGGTTGATATAATTAAAATGTGCCAGCCCTACTTTTTTACCTTCGTCGCACAATTCGCGTGCAGCGCTAACAAGGTGACCATAAGTACCACCCCATCCGACTATAAGAACATCACCTTCGGGGCATCCGTAGGTCTCAATATCTGGTATCATATCGACCACACGAGCCACTTTTTCGGCACGAATTTCGCACATCTCCTGGTGATTCGCGGGATCTTGACTTACCGTACCCGATTCATCTTTTTCGAGGCCACCAATACGATGTTCAAATCCTTCCATCCCGGGGAAGGCCCATTCACGTGCCAGGGTTTCGTCGGTACGACGATAAGCTTTAAACTTCGACGGATCTTTAGCTACACGGGGATTTATTGTTGGCAGGTCTGCCATTGAAGGTATTTTCCATGGCTCACTACCATTCCCAAGGAAACCGTCGGTAAGCAACATTACGGGAGTCATTCTTTCAAGCGAAATACGTGCTGCTTCAAAAGCAAAATCGAAACAATCGCTTGGAGAACTGGCTGCTATTACCACCATCGGACTTTCACCGTTACGCCCCCAAAGAGCCTGCATTAAATCAGACTGCTCTGTTTTGGTTGGCAATCCGGTTGAAGGGCCACCACGCTGTACATCAACAACAACCAGTGGCAACTCGGCCATAATTGCTAAATTTATAGCTTCCGATTTCAAAGCCAGTCCGGGCCCTGAAGTTGAAGTTACCCCTAAATCGCCGGCATATGAAGCACCAATCGCGGTACAAACACCTGCAATCTCATCTTCGGCCTGGAATGATTTAACACCTAAATCTTTTCGCTCAGCAAGTGCTTGTAGTATATCGGTTGCAGGCGTAATGGGATAAGAGCCTAAAAACAATTCAATATTAGCTTTTTCAGCCGCGGCAATTAAACCCCAGGCAGTGGCAATATTACCGCTAATATTTCTGTATGTGCCTTTTTCGATATCAGCTGCCGGAACCAGAAACTGAGGAGTTGTATGCTGCATGTTCATGCCATAATTAAAACCGGCATGAAGCACTGTAATGTTTGAATCAATTACTTGTTGTTTTTTTCCGAACTTTGCTTTTAAAGCTTTTTCAATAACATCAAGCGGACGGTTAAATATCCAGCTCACAAGCCCTAACGCAAACATGTTCTTGCTTCGCATTACAGCTTTATTGTCCATATGAGAGTCAATCAAAGCTTCTTTTGTTAAGCTGGTAATAGGAACTCCAATTTTATGATAGTCATGAAGGTTCAATTCAGCAAATGGATCATCTGTACTATACTTTGCCTTTTTCAGGTTCTTGTCGTTAAATGAATCAATATCATAAATAATAGTTGCCGATGGCTCAAGGAACTTTGCATTCGCTTTAACAGCTGCGGGGTTCATTGCAACCAGCACATGCGCTTTATCCCCGGGAGTGTATATCTTTTTATTTCCAAAGTGAACCTGAAAACCAGACACGCCACCAACTGTACCTTGTGGCGCCCTGATTTCTGACGGGTAATCAGGAAATGTTGAAATATCGTTTCCAACTAATGCCGTAGCATCAGAGAACAAAGTACCGGTTAACTGCATCCCGTCTCCGGAATCTCCCGAGAACCGGATTGCAACCTGTTCTAATTCAATAACTTTAGTATCCTTTGTCATGGTATATAAAATATTTGTTTTGTCTTAAAAAAGAATTGTTTACTGAATACGAACCTGCATTCAATATTCTACAATTAAAATGATATTTGTTGGATTTTCAGCGCAAACAAAAATAACCAACCTGTCCGATTTTTCAAGAATTTTTCTCACGGAAAATGAAATATGTCATATTTTTAACTTTAAAGAAAGGTATTTATTATTCTTTTTAATCAAAAAACCTTTTTCTTTGTTAATGATATAATCAAATAACACTTTTATGGCTTTAATTAAATCACTTAACAATAAAACCCCTCAATACGGAGAAAACTGTTTTTTGGCTGAAAATACAACCCTTGTAGGCGATGTTACTATGGGAGATGGTTGCAGTATATGGTTCAATGCCGTTTTAAGGGGCGACGTTCATTACATTAAACTTGGCAACAATGTGAACGTACAGGATAATGCTGTTATACATTGCACCTATAAAAAATCACCAACCAACATAGGCAACAATGTATCAATTGCACACGGTGCCATTGTACACGGGTGCACCATTCACGACAATGTACTCATAGGAATGAACTCGGTTGTACTTGACGATGCTGTAATTGAAAGCAACAGCATTATTGCTGCCGGGTCGGTGGTAACCAAAGGCACAGTTGTAAAATCAGGCAGCGTATATGCCGGCACCCCTGCAAAAAAAATAAAGGACATCAGTCCTGAGCTTTTACAGGGTGAAATTGAAAGAATAGCAAACAATTACAACATGTACGCCGGTTGGTACAAATAAAAAATGTAGCATTAAAAACAACAATCCACCATGATACAACAAAAGACAATTCGCTTACCACAACATCGCAGGGGATTTCATCTTATCACATCAACAATTTCGCGTGAACTTGGAGAACTACCCGAAACAGGGATGGTAAATTTGTTGATACAGCATACATCGGCAGCTTTAACACTGAATGAAAATGCCGATCCTGATGTAAGGACCGACCTGGAAAGTTTTACTAATAAACTAATACCGGAAAACGACCCGGTATACACCCACGTACTTGAAGGCAGCGATGACATGCCTGCCCATATTAAATCGTCGGTCTTTGGTGCCAGTTTAACAATTCCCATAACCAACAAACAGCTTAACCTTGGAACGTGGCAGGGCATTTACTTATGCGAATTTCGCGATCATGGAAGTTCACGAAGAATCATTGCAACAATTTACAGCTAAAGAAAATGAAGAAGATACTTACAATAATAACATTCAGCCTGATATCCATCTCACTCTTATCGCAGGATAAGGGCATAGGGATTGCAATAAAATCATCGACAATGGGCATTGGCGGCGATGTGGTTTACAAATTCCATGAACGAATGTCTGCCCGGGTTGGCTACGACTATTTTCGCGTTAATAAGCCCATATCATTCGATCAAGCAGATGTATCCTACGATGGGAATGTAAATGTAAGATTAGGCAGCCTCTCAGCCCTCTACGATTTCTTTATCATTCCTTCGATCCACTTTACTGCCGGCGTCGCATTAAACCGCTTTAACATAGACTTTAACGGAGAAGCCACCAGCAGCTATGCACTTGGTGAACTTGAAATACCTGCAGAACAAATTGGCGAGTTCAAATTTGAGGTCGGCCCGGGTCTTCCCATTTCTCCATACCTCGGCGTGGGATTCGGAAAAACCTTAGGGGATAAACTCGTTGGATTTAACTTTGAAATTGGAACGTATTACCAGGGAGGTCCCAATGTAACCATACATTCGACAGGCCTAACCGGCCCAACTTCAAAACCGGAACATGAACAAGCTGAGCTTTTTGAATCACAGATCAGCCAGTATTATTTATTCCCTATTATAAGGGGAAGTATTTCTTTCAGAATTTTCACCTACCAACAAGCAACACAATGATACGAAATACGACAAATATCACATCATTTATTATTGTTGCACTGTTAACTTTTACTTTTAGCAGCTGCAACGATTTACTCAACAACCCGTTAGAGGATAAAGAAACCGGCGAAGACATTACGCTCATCCTGGTAGATCCGAATGTTTTTGACACACGGTTATCAGTTCACATTACCGATTATATTAGCGGAGAATATATTGATAACACCGAGATTTTGTTCTCATTTAGTGGCGATGATGCCCAATATATTGTGGATGCCGGAGGAATCCACCGGACTTTCATGAAATCGACTAGCGGGAAAGCGGAGGTTTTCATTGACCCGAATATTGAAATAAACAAAGAAAACCCCATTGAACTCACACTGTTTTGTGATGCAACGGATGAAAATTTATTTGCCTATCCCGTTGAAGTGGCCTACACCCAGAATGGTCATTACGACATTATTTTACCCATGTTCCCCTCAACATCGGGAAGTACTGAAGATGCACCTTTTGAATTGCTAATTGACAACAACACTGTTAACGAATACTATCCCAACTGGGATGTAATAAATAAAACAGTTCAGCAAAACGGAAAAACATATTATAGCAGATACCGGGGCAACATGCCCCGTGCAGCAACTGTAACTACAACAACACCCACAGCTTCACTTTCAAACTGGGGCTATGAAGGTTACCACGTTAGCACAAACGAAGAACAATATGTTTTTGATTTATCACAACAATCTGTAGATATCCCTGAAAACACCCTTCAGTTTAAAGCTTATCTTGCATCTGAGAACACCAGCTATAACAAATGCAAGGATGGGTTCAACTTTGAAATATCTGACATAAACGGGCTAAACGGAACCGGAAATTTCAACTACGAAATACTGGCTGACAACACGGTTATAAAAAAGGGTAAAATTAGCGTAATTGAAATGCCGCAAACAATAAACACAGGCGCCTTTTTCTATCCAAAAGAAACGGATAGCTACACCTTAAATATTTATGGAGACAACCAGTACAATTTGTCACCTAAATTTTTTAACACGAATACAATATGTGAACAAACTTTCAAGTTGGAAGCTACATCAAAAGAAGAACTGGAAGCATATAAAATTGTCGTAAGTTTTTATTGCAAGGACAGCCCTATTAGCATTGCCCCATCGGCTACTGGTGAATTCAATCTGAAAAACAATGAACAAAACAGCAGTACTTTTAGTTTTAACGAGGGCGTTGCAACTTTACAATTATTACCCGATGAAATATACAGCATTAATGCATCAATTGTTGGAACGGAAATGGAATTTGATTTCCCTACAAATCAGGATAAAATTAATCAGGTAATAGAAGAAGCAGCATTCAGTAAAGAGGAAATTGAATATATTGATTATACCTTTGAAGAGAGGGAAAACGGGTTGAACACCATAAAGGTAAAAGCATATTTCCAAAGCGGAAAATGTCCGTTTTAACATTTTAATATTAAAAACACTTATAAATTATCAACAAAAAGGCTGAATTATTTTCATTTTAAAAAAATATTGTCATATTTGCAGCAAATAAAATAAATAAATGAATACAAGCATTATTATATCACTCATTAGCCTACTCGGTATTCTTATTCTAGGAAAGCTGAAATGAGAGTGGTATGCACATGCAAAACATAAAAAATTGTAAGGCCATTCTCAGATACAGAGAATGGCTTTTTTATTAATACTAATTGTTAAACAAGCCGAACAATCGGCATAAAACGAAAAACCATGAGCGACAGGTTGTACATTTTCGACACAACATTACGCGACGGGGAACAAGTTCCCGGGTGCCAGTTAAACACAATTGAAAAAATTGAAGTAGCCAAAGCACTCGAAGAACTCGGCGTTGACGTAATCGAAGCCGGATTCCCGGTATCGAGCCCCGGCGACTTCAACTCGGTGGTCGAAATATCGAAAGCCGTTACCTGGCCTACTATTTGCGCTTTGACGCGTGCAGTTGAAAAAGATATAGATGTTGCAGCCGATGCCCTAAAACACGCTAAAAAAGGCAGAATACATACCGGCATTGGCACATCGCCATACCACATTAAATACAAACTCAACTCGAATCAGGATGAAATAATTGAACGCGCAGTGGCTGCTGTTAAGTACGCGAAAAAGTACGTTGAAGACGTAGAATTTTATGCGGAAGATGCAGGCCGCACCGACAATGTTTACCTGGCAAAAGTAGTTGAAGCCGTAATAAAAGCCGGTGCTACAGTCGTAAATATTCCGGACACAACTGGCTACACCTTGCCACACGAATTTGGCGAAAAAATCAAATTCCTGATGGAAAATGTAAAAGGTGTGCACAATGCAGTCATTTCAACACACTGCCACAACGACCTGGGAATGGCTACAGCCAACTCGGTAAGTGGCATCCTTAACGGTGCCCGTCAGGTTGAAGTTACCATGAACGGAATTGGCGAACGTGCCGGCAACACATCGTTGGAAGAGGTTGTAATGGCTTTTAAAAGCCGCGAAAAAGAAATGGGCATTACAACCAACATTAACACAAAACACATTTATAAAACCAGCCGTTTGGTTTCAAGCCTGATGAACATGCCCGTGCAGCCCAATAAAGCAATTGTTGGTCGTAACGCATTTGCCCACTCATCAGGAATTCATCAGGATGGCGTTTTGAAAAATCGTGAGAACTATGAAATTATAGACCCGGCTGATGTTGGCATAAACGAATCGTCGATATTACTTACAGCACGCAGTGGCCGCGCAGCTTTGAAACACAATCTGCACAACCTGGGCATTGTACTCGAAAAAGAAAAACTGGAAGAGGTATATCACGAGTTTCTGAAACTGGCCGATAAGAAAAAGGACATTAAAGAAGATGACTTGTTGATGCTGGTTGGTGAGGTACGTCACGATAACGACCGCATCAAGCTTGATTACCTGCAGGTTTTAACTGGTCAGTCACTAGAACCAATGGCCAGCGTACGCCTGGTAATTGCCGGTGAAAAATTCTCAGCCACTTCAAGTGGTAACGGCCCGGTAGATGCAGCTATTAACGCGGTTAAGCAGATCATTACCCGCCAGGTAACTGTAGAAGAATTCCTGATCCAGGCCATCACAAAAGGTAGCGACGATGTAGGTAAGGTACACATGACCATCAGCCATCTCGAACGCGATTATCATGGATTCGGGGCCCATACCGATATTATTACAGCATCGGTTGAGGCTTACCTCGATGCCATCAATAAAATTGTAGTGGTAAATCAGTAATTTTTAAAGAAATAAAACAAAAAATATAAAGTTGCCTTAAAGCCTTTTAATGAGGCTTTAAGGCTCAAATTAATTTTTATGGAAGCAAAAACATTATTTGATAAAGTATGGGATGCCCACGTAGTGAAAAAAGTTGAAGGTGGTCCGAGTGTATTGTACATCGACCGCCATCTTATTCACGAGGTAACCAGTCCGGTAGCTTTTCTGGGACTAAAAAACCGTGGACTAAAAGTTGCCCGCCCTGGTCAAACAACAGCAACCCCCGACCATAACGTTCCGACCACAAATCAGCACCTTTCAATCGTTGATGAGCTTTCACGTAACCAGGTTGATAAGCTGAAAACCAACTGCGATGAGCATGGCATTACATTCCATGGCCTCGGGACTGAAGGACACGGCGTTGTGCATATTATTGGCCCTGAACAAGGATTAACACAACCCGGAATGACCATCGTGTGCGGCGACAGTCATACATCGACTCACGGCGCATTTGGTGCGGTTGCTTTTGGAATCGGAACCAGCGAAGTTGAAATGGCATTTGCCAGTCAGTGCATTATGCAGCCCAAGCCAAAAAGAATGCGCATTACAGTTGACGGGGAATTAAAACCCGGTGTAATGGCAAAAGATATTGTGCTTTACATCATATCAAAAATATCAACCAGCGGAGGGACCGGTCATTTTATTGAATTTACCGGTTCAGCCATACAAAGTCTGAGTATGGAAGGACGCATGACCGTATGTAATATGAGCATCGAAAGTGGTGCCCGTGGCGGCTTAATTGCACCCGATGAAACAACTTTTGAATATGTAAAAGGGCGCAAATATGCACCAAAAGGCGAAGACTGGGACAAAGCGCTTGCCTACTGGAAAACTTTAAAAACCGACGACAATGCCTTATTCGACACAGAATACACCTTTGATGCAGCCGATATTGAGCCTATGATCACCTACGGAACCAACCCGGGAATGGGTATCAAAATATCAGAAAACATTCCAACGAGCGATGGTCTTAAAGGCAACGACAAGAAAAGCTTCCAGAAATCGCTGGAGTACATGGGATTTAAAGAAGGTGAACCAATTTTGGGCAAACCTGTTGATTATGTATTCCTCGGAAGCTGCACCAACGGTCGTATTGAGGACTTCCGCACATTTGCCAAATATATTAAAGGCAAAAAGAAGGCCGACAATGTAGTGGCATGGCTGGTGCCCGGCTCGGCAGCCGTTGAAAAGCAGATACGCGAAGAAGGCCTTGTAGAAATTATGGAAGAAGCAGGCTTCGAATTGCGCCAACCCGGATGTTCAGCATGTTTGGCCATGAACCCCGATAAAGTGCCGGCAGGAAAATACTCGGTTTCAACAACAAACCGCAATTTCGAAGGAAGACAAGGACCTAAAGCACGTACGCTACTGTCCAGCCCGTTAGTTGCGGCAGCATGTGCTGTTTCCGGAGTAGTAAGCATGCCCTAAAGCCCCTCCCTACCCCTCCCCAAAAGGGGGGAGGGAACAAAGGTGCTACATGGCCTCCGCCAAAAAGAGCATACTCTGACAAATGGAGAAACAATGAACGCAAGTTTGAAATAATTTAAAAATTAACAAATTCCTTCCTAACTCCCGCACAGCGGGAAAACACCCCTCCTTTGGAGGGGTCAGGGGGAGACCAATTTAAATATTATGCCAATAGATAAATTCATAAAATTAGAAAGCGCAGCTGTCCCGTTACCGATCGAAAACGTGGATACTGACCAAATTATTCCTGCCCGTTTTTTAAAGGCCGTCGAGAGAAAAGGTTTTGGTGACAACTTATTTCGCGACTGGCGTTACCTCGAAGGTGATGAACCCAATCCCGAATTTGTAATGAACAACCCCGAATATTCCGGTTCAATTCTTGTTGCCGGTAAAAACTTCGGTAGTGGATCTAGTCGTGAGCACGCCGCATGGGCTATTTACGATGCAGGTTTCAGTGTAGTAGTTTCAAGCTTCTTTGCCGATATTTTTAAAGGAAATGCCCTGAACAACGGCCTCCTGCCGGTTCAGGTTACACCCGAATATCTTGAAGAGGTTTTTGAAACCATCGAGAAAGACAATAAAGCAAAATTTACGGTTGACCTCGAAAATCAAACCTTTACCAATAACACAACTGGTAGTTCTTTCGAATTTGAAATCAATCCTTACAAAAAAACATGTTTACTCAATGGTTACGACGATATCGACTATCTGGTAAATATGAAAGATGAAATTGAAGCATTTGAGCAAAACAGATAAAAAATGAACAGCAGTCGAAACATAGCACCAGCCCAAACGCCCCCTTCAGGGGGCAAGGGGGGTAATCTAATCAAGATATTAGACACAACCCTCCGTGACGGGGAACAAACAACAGGCGTTTCATTCAACGAAATGGAAAAGTTGAGTATGGCACAGGTTTTCCTCAACGACCTAAAGATCGACCGGCTCGAAGTAGCTTCAGCAAGGGTATCGGAGGGTGAATTCAAGGGCGTTCAGCGAATTGCAAGTTGGGCAGCAAAAAACAACCATCTTGATAAAATTGAAGTGCTGGGTTTCGTTGACAATGGGGTGTCTATCGACTGGATTGTTGAATCAGGAGCCCGCACAATGAACCTTTTGCTTAAAGGCTCATACAAACATGTTACCGAACAGCTGCGGAAAACACCCGAAGAACACCTTGCCGATGCCAAACGAAACATCGAAATGGCTACACAAAAAGGGCTAACGGTAAATGTTTACCTCGAAGACTGGTCGAACGGCATGCGTAACTCAAAAGACTATGTACATTTTATGCTCAACGGGTTGAAAGATACAGCTGTTAAGCATTTCATGCTACCAGACACACTGGGGATATTGGACCCTGATGAAACTTATGCTTTCTGCAGTGAAATTATAGAAAAACATCCTGGGCTGAATTTTGATTTTCACCCACACAACGATTACGACCTGGCCATTGCCAATGTTTACTACGCTTTAAAGGCTGGAATACGCTGCATTCACACAACCATAAACGGATTGGGCGAGCGTGCAGGTAATGCCCCGCTTTCAAGCGTTATTGCAACCATCAAGGATCACCTTAATTTTGAAACCAATGTACAGGAAAACAAACTCAACACGGTGAGCAAACTTGTTGAATCGTTTTCGGGCATCCGCATCCCAACCAACAAACCGCTTATCGGTGAATTTGTATTCACCCAGTGCAGTGGCGTTCATGCTGATGGTGACACGAAAAATGATCTGTATTTCAATGATTTGCTCCCTGAACGATTTGGCCGGAAACGTAAATATGCACTCGGAAAAACATCAGGAAAAGCCAACATTAAAAAGAACCTCGAAGAACTTGGTATATCACTCGACCCCGATTCACTGAAAAAAGTAACGCAACGCGTTATTGAGCTGGGCGACAAAAAAGCCAATGTAAGTATCGAAGAGCTCCCCTACATTGTTTCAGACGTGCTCCGCACACACTCTGTCGACCAGGTCATTACCATACAAAACTTTACGGTATCAATGGCATACGGCTTAAAACCGGTTTCATCGCTGTCAATTAATTATCGAGATAAAGTGTATGAAGAAACCGCCACAGGCGATGGACAGTACGATGCATTTATGAATGCTCTGAAAAAAATTTACAGGAAACTAAATAAACCTTTCCCGAAACTTGTAGATTATGCGGTAACGATTCCACCAGGCGGTAAAACCGATGCATTGGTAGAAACCGTAATTACCTGGGATCTGGACAAAGAATTCCGCACACGCGGTCTCGACCCCGACCAAACAAATGCGGCTATCATAGCAACCATGAAGATGTTGAATATTATCGAGTTAAAAACACTTTAGCCCAAAAACGGGTTGAACACTGAAAACTGGACAGAATAATCAATATGATAAAATCAACACCTGAAGATATACGCCAAAATTTCGACATGCAAGTTGAACGGTTTTCCAATATCGAAACCGGGCAAACCACAGCAATTGATTCACCATTATGCATGGAACTGATTTCGGGAGCAGCCCGGCTAACCAATCCAAATGCAAAACAGGTTTTGGATTTAGGTTGCGGCGGTGGCAACTATGCCGTAAAAGTTGCCGGAATATTCCCCAAAATTGATTGCACGCTTGTTGACATCAGTGGCAATATGGTGAAAACAGCCCAAAAACGAGTTACTGACATCACCACCGGTGAGGTTACAGCCATACAAGGCGATTACCGGGAGCTTGATCTTGGCGAAAACAATTTCGACATTATTACAGCCGGCACTACCCTGCACCACTTACGCGGAAACGTAGAATGGAAACTGGTTTTCGAAAAAATATACCGGGCATTAAAACCCGGCGGCTCATTCTGGATAAACGACATTGTAATTTCCGAAACCGAAGAAATAAACGATATGATGCTCAGCGGATGGCTCAGTATTTTGAAAAAACAGGTATCGGAAAGCGAAGTAGAAATGTACATGAACCGTTACGAAACGGAAGATAGTCCACGTACACTAACCTACCAGCTCGAATTAATGAAGAAGATTGGCTTTAACAAAACAATTTTACTGCACAAGCATTTTAACTTTGCAGCGTTTGGAGGAATAAAATAAAAATTAAAAATAAATCATGGGTAAAACACTTAACATTGCCGTATTAGCCGGCGACGGAATCGGGCCTGAAATAATTGAACAGGCTCTTAAAGTAACCAAAGCAGTTTGCAACAAATTTGGTCACGAACTAAAGTACAAAAAAGCATTAACCGGCGCTTGCGCCATCGATGAAGTAGGTGACCCCTACCCCGAGGAAACCCATCAATTGTGCATGGATTCGGATGCCGTTTTGTTTGGAGCCATTGGCCATCCAAAATTCGACAACGACCCATCGGCCAAAGTGCGTCCCGAACAGGGTTTGCTGAGAATGCGCAAGCAACTGGGGCTCTACGCCAATCTCCGTCCGGTTGAAACATTTGAATCGCTTTTACACAAATCACCACTCCGCAGAGATTTAGTTGAAGGAGCCGACTTTATGTGTATCCGTGAGCTTACAGGCGGCATTTATTTTGGCGAAAAAGGTCGCAAAGATAATGACAACACAGCATACGACAACTGCGTATATACCCGCGAAGAAATTGAACGCATACTGAAACTCGGATTTGAGTATGCCATGAAGCGGAAAAAGAAACTCACCATTGTTGACAAAGCAAACGTACTTGAAACTTCACGCTTGTGGCGCCAAATTGGTCAGGAAATGGCACCAAAATACCCCGAAGTAGAAACCGAGTTCATGTTTGTCGACAACGCAGCTATGCGCATTATACAATGGCCAAAAAGTTTTGATGTAATGGTTACCGAAAATATGTTCGGAGACATACTCACCGATGAGGCATCTGTAATTACCGGTTCACTCGGCTTGCTGCCCTCTGCGTCGATTGGCCTTCACACCAGCGTTTTTGAGCCCATCCATGGCTCATACCCACAAGCAACAGGCAAGAATATTGCCAACCCAATAGCGACAGTTCTTTCAGCTGCAATGATGTTCGAATACGCATTCGACATGAAAGAAGAAGGAGCACTTATTCGTGAAGCTGTTGATGCTTCGATGGAAAAAGGCATTGTAACAGAAGA
>JAQIDF010000236.1 GCA_027858145.1 Prolixibacteraceae bacterium
GTGGAGTTCTCAATTAACGGCGGAATCATATCTACTGAGGATATGCTATGGGAGGTTGGCTTCAATGTTAGCTACAACGAAAACAAAATTACAAAGCTTACTACATCTTCCGACCCTAACTACCTGGGCGTTGAAACCGGAGGTATATCAGGTGGTGTTGGCAGCAATATCCAAATGCACAGCGTTGATTATCCTAAGTCTTCATTCTTCGTTTACGAACAAGTATATGACGAAGAAGAAAACCCTGTTGAAGGTTTGTATGTTGACCGTAATGATGACGGCAGAATAAACAATGACGACCGTTATCGCTACAAGACACCCGATGCCGATGTATTTATGGGTATTTCATCAAAATTTATTTACAAAGGTTTTGATGCCAGTTTGGGTGCACGTATTAATTTAGGAAACTATGTTTACAACAACATCGAATCGAGAATGAGCGTTTATAATGAAATTTACTGGTCGTCGAATTACCTGCGTAATGTTACTACCGGAATTTACGACACAGGTTTTGATCAGCCACAATACTTCACAGATTACTACATTCAAAACGCATCATTCTTCCGTCTTGATCACATAACATTAGGCTACAATATCGATATGCCAACCGACATGTTAGACCTAAGGGTATTCGGTTCAGTTCAAAACGTAATTGTAGTATCACCATACAGCGGACTTGATCCGGAAATCAGTAATGGTATAGATAATAATGTTTACCCAAGGCCCAGAACATTCATGTTAGGTGTAACCGTTGATTTTTAATATAAAAAACATAAAACAATGAAGATAAATATTTTAAAAAAATACATGGTTTTAGTGTTTGCTTTTGCATTAGCATTCACTTCATGTGTCGATGATTTAAATACTGTGCCGTTAGATGAAGATGTAACGACCAGTGCCACAGTTTACGACGATCCTGAAGCTTACAGGCAGGTGTTGGCAAAATGCTATGCAGGTCTTGCAACTACAGGTCAGGAAGGACCAGCCGGCATGCCCGATGTTGGCGGAATTGACGAAGGTTTCTCATCCTATTTAAGGGGATACTGGAACCTGCAGGAGCTCTCAACCGATGAAGCCGTTACAGGCTGGGGTGATGATGGGTTAGCAGATATCCACAACCACGTTTGGACATCGAATAACGATTTTGTTAAAGGTTTTTACTATCGTGTATTTTACCAAATTGCAATTGCAAATGAGCTTATCCGAGAAGCAGCTGATTCTAAATTGAATGAGCGTGGTGTTTCTGAAGCTGATAAAACTGAAATTCAATACTATCGCGCCGAGGCAAGGTTCCTAAGGGCACTCAGCTACTGGCATGCCTTAGATTTATTCCGAAGTGTGCCTTTCGTTACCGAGGACGATGGTGTTGGCTCATTCTTTCCTGAACAAATTTCAGCAGTAGATTTATATGATTACATTGAAACTGAATTGCTGGAACTTGAAGGTTTAATGAAAGAACCAATGGCCAATGAATATGGACGTACCGATAAGGCTTCAGCATGGATGCTGTTATCGAAGTTATATTTAAATGCCGAAGTATATACCGGAACAGCAAAATATGATCTGGCCGCTGAATATGCAAAAAAAGTAATTGATGCTGGTTATGAGCTTGATCCCACCTATGAAAATTTATTCCTTGCCGACAACCACACGGCCAGTGGAAACATTTTCTCTGTTGCATTTGATGGTGTACATACAAAAACATGGGGAGGTACAACATTCATCATTGACGGGGCAATTGGTGGCTCTATGACACCGGCCGACTATGGCGTACAGGAAAACTGGGGCGGACACAGAGCAACAAAAGCTTTTGTTCAGAAATTCCCACAGTATGCTTCGGCAGAAAAAAGCTTAGTTGTGCCTGTTAAAAGTGCAAACGATTACCCGGTTCTTCATGTACCCGGAAACTATCAGGGATGGGATGCTGCTAACGACAATACGGTTCTATACTCGCGTAACAGCGATGGCTATTATGAGGGTTACCTCTATTTCCCTGATGCCGATGCAGAATTCAAATTTATTGAAGGCAGCACATGGGACGATCCCAACTGGGGCGATGGCGATAAAGATGGCGTTTTAGACCAAATGGACGATAATAACATTACAGTGGCCGAAGCTGGCATTTATAAAGTAAATGTAAACATGAACGATAAAACCTACTCGGTTACCAAAACCGAATGGGGCATTATTGGAGATGCTACCGAAGGTGGATGGGACAATGACCAAAATATGAACCTCAATTCAGATGGCACCTTAACAATTGAAGCCAAACTTACAAGCGGTAACTTCAAATTCAGGGCGAACGACGACTGGACAATAAATATGGGAACCACTGATACAGAAGGAGTACTTGCTCAAGATGGTGGAGATATTCCTGTAACCGAGCCCGGTAAATACCTCATCACATTAATTCTTACCGGAGCTGATTATACTTATGGAATGGCAAAATCAAGTTCTGACGAAAGGGCAATGTTCTATACCGATGGCCAAAATATCGAAATTGAGAACATCTCTGACTTTACAAACGGCTATGCAGTAACAAAATGGAAAAATATCACTTCCGATGGTGTTGCAGGTTCAGATCCAACACATACTGACACCGACTTCCCGGTATTCCGCATTGCTGATGCTTATCTGACTTATGCCGAAGCAGCATTACGTGGAGGTGGCGACGTCAGTCTGGCCCTTGGGTATGTAAACAGGGTTCGCACTCGTGCCTATACCGACGAATCGGGTAATATTACAGCTAGTGAACTCACCCTTGATTTTATTATTGATGAACGTGCACGTGAATTTTACTGGGAAGGATCGCGCCGAACTGATCTGGCACGCTTCGGTTTATTAACAGGTGACGATTATGTTTGGCCCTGGAAAGGTGGAGTACAGGAAGGTATCGGAACAAATGAACGATACAAAATATACCCAATACCGGCATCAGATGTGATTGCCAATCCAAACCTTTCACAAGTTGGCGATTATTAATTGTTAACCATTAAAACACAAAATAAAATGAAACAATTTAAAAATATATTATTTGCTTCACTGGCCTTTTTAGCATTCTTTGCCTGTGAAGAAATTGAAAGAGAACCGGTTGTACAACCAGGCGATGGCCCCGAACTGGTTAGTCCTTCATCGGGAAGCTCAATTGTGCTTGAACGCGAAGGTGCCGAAGAAAATACAGTTTCGTTTTCATGGTCGGAAGCCGATTTTGGATTTCCAAG
>JAQIDF010000258.1 GCA_027858145.1 Prolixibacteraceae bacterium
GAAAATTGATTTTGCCCGTTCTTTTTGTCCCGACATTATTTTTAGAAGTTCTTTATTTTCAACCGACATTTTTGTGAGTTGAGTTAATATATACAATGCTTCAACATTGGCTCCAATAAATGCCAGTGCATAAACGTCGGGGCGGTCGCCTTTAGCCAGTTGCCGGTTTGCATAGTTCATGGCCTCAGCAACAAGAGTTTCAACAGAATCTTTATTGTTTGTGTTATCCTTCAACCTTTTAATGAATTGTTCTGAAGAGCTCAGGTCTTGCTCAAGGCCAAGGTCTTCAATAATGCCTTTTTCAATCATTCCAATTTGGGTTGCTACATCTCCACGATTATAAGCTGTAGCATACTGAATGTCGAAAGCATACATGCCCAGTCCAATACTTTTTTGAGTGGTTGTCATGAATTTGTCAACATCATTAGCTGGTACTGTCAAGTCGAGTATATACGATGCACCAGCTTCGTTCAGGAGTTCAGCTGTTTCTTTTGGGTCAGGGGCATCCTGAATGATTTTAACAATTTGGTCTTTCAATTCACTTGCATCAAATACTTCAACGTCAACTGACTTTTCTAAACCGTCGGTGGTTGTGCCTTTTTTTGATTTTGAAGAATTGTTGCAGGCTGCTGTTAAAAATATTGTTAATACAGCAAGTGTGATTAAATTTAGGTGCTTAATGCTCATGGTGTTGATTTATTAAATTTGTTATTTTTTTCTGTTTATTGTCCCAATAGTTTTAATGAAAACATAAATTGTCCTTTATTGTTCGCTTGCTCAAGCATGTGGGCATAGCCAAACGACCATGTTGTTTTCAAATAAGAAAACAGAACAAACTGAATGTCTATTTGAGAACCAAAATTATAAATATTTCTGACATTTTCCCTATTATTTACATCGGTAATTAGATGTGTGCCAAATACCGATGCTTTTATAAATGTAGGATAACCCCAGTTGAAACCGACTTTTCGAAGTCGGATGGGTTTCAGGTTGAGTTCGCCCATGGTTTTGATGTAATTGTATGCTTTAATCTCATCGATTTGAGCGCCGGGGAAAGCCTGTGGTTTACGGTATTGATCCGATGGCTGCCAATCGATATAATTGTTGCGGAAACCACCAAAATAGAAGTGCGATAGTGCCGATTCGCGTTGGCCAAACGATTGGCCGATGCTGTTACGAATCCAGAAACTGGTGTTACGCACTGCCGGTATTAAAAATCCGACACTTTGGTTCGATTGTATGGTTGGGTAAAAATCGCTTCCGGCATAAATGGCTGTAGCATCAACGTCCCAACTGAAACCTTTTTCGTCATCAACACCACCGAGTGTTTTACGCAGTTTTTCGATGCCGGCATTGGCATTGGCAGCCTGGAATTTTCTGATGGGCGTGCTCACATTTTGATACTGAGGCAACACTTCGAGGTCGCCATAGGTGTAAATGCCCAAATTGTAGTGATATAACAATGGTTTACGCAGGGTGTATTTCTTCCCATAAGTTATACCGGCTGTGTAACCCGCACGGCTTCGTTTGGTGGGACCAAAAAGGTCGTAAAAGTCGGATTTGTTATACGATGCCAGCAAATTCCAGTTCCAGTATTTCCAATCGAGTTGTGCATGAATTTTTTGTTTGCTTTCGTACCCTGACCATGGCGATGTACCTACAAAAAGGTTGATGGTGCTGAGTGACAACGGGTCGCTGAAATTCAGACGATAGCCCACTGCAACGGTGTTTTTATACCCCGAGATGTCGGGGTAAGCATTGCTGAGTTTCACTTTACGCAGTACGTGGTATTTGCTTTCGCGGTTTCGTATGGTATCCGTGTTCAATTTTTCGGGCACAGGTAATACCCAGTCTTTAACCTCGGGATTTCGCTCGGCTACGTAATTGCCCAGATAATCGATGGCATTGGCATCGTGCAGCACTTCGAGCGGGATTACGCCAGGAATCATGCCCTCGCGTTCAAATTTTAGGACGATGAGCGAATCGGGTTTATGCTGCAATGGCATAAAAAAGCCGGTTTCGACGTTAGAAAGCAATTCAAAGTCTTTTGTTTCGAGATTGATGCGCCAAACATTCGATATGCCGGTGTAGTCAGATGTTCCGATGATGTATTTGTCATCAGGCGAAAATTTGAACTGAGTAAGCGTGTTTGCCTCAAGTTTGTATATGGTTTCGAAATTTTTGTTGCCGGTTTCAAGCCGGTCAATATCGAATTTAATAACCGATTGTTCTCCGCGCACACCTGTAAGTGACGAAATAATGGTTTGCCCGTCGTTTGATATGGCAAGATCGAATAGCGATTTGCCAAACGGTGGCGAATACATGGGGATTATTTTATCGTAAGGTGCCGGAATTTTTACCAGTCGCGAATACCCGTTGTCGTGCTGTACGCCCCATAGGGTGCTGTCGCTGCGGTTATAAACCAGTTCGCCAGTGCGCGAAAAGCGGATGAGTGTTTCCTTACGTTTTTTATGCGCATCAATTTCAACCAGATTGCGGTAGCCGTTGTTTTGCTCGGTAATGAAAACCCTTTCATTGTCGGGGTCGTAAGCCAGGTGGGTTGAGTTGTAAAGCATGGGCGAATCGAGCGTAGCCAGTTTTTCGACCTTACCCGTGTGGATGTTGATTTCTGCTATTTGTGATATGATCCCCGGGTGATTGATGGCCGCGATTATCTTCCCGGTTTTCGGGTTATAACCGTATTTCGACATATTACCCAGATTTTGTTGGGTGATGGGTCTAAATGTTGTTAACGGATATTCACTTACCCTGTCGAGATTTTTTTGCTGAAAATCTTTTTCAAATTCAATCCAGTGTTTCCACGCTTCGTTAACATTTAGCCCGTACACTTTTTTTAACTGAGCGCCATAAAATGCCTTGCTATTGTTGTCGCGTTCGTAAAAATCTTTCAATTTAGGTATCCCGTATTCGTAAGCCAGATAATCGACAAAGCGGGTTCCGTAAAGGTACGCATTGGCGCCCACCTGAAAATCAATCGTTGTGCCTTCGGTTTCAAGTCCTACTACCGAGTAAAGTTGGTGATTCCCGGATATGATACTTCGGAAGTACATCTCGTCGTAGCTACCCATGGCACGACCTAGGCCACCGCTCATCCATGTTTCCATAAAGCAGGCAATGCCCTCGTGATACCAGCGCGGGGCGTACCAGCGTGGCACGGTAAGGTAACTCCATAGTGCTGAAACGGGATGACGTTCGTTGCGGAGAACTTTCCCAAAGAAAACTTTCCGCCAGAAACGGTCGTTATTGTTTGCTTTGTCGGCCATACTTATATGGGTGAGTTCGTGGTTAAAAAGCCACTGAAAGCGTTCGCTCGACGGGATGATGCTAAAAGCAAAACTGTAAGGCTCGATGCCCAGAAAAACCTGGTTGCGCGGCATAGCAATGGCGCCCCCGTGCCCAAAATCGGAAAAATCGTTCAAAACTACATGCGTTTTATCGCGCTTGTAGTCCCAAAACGTGCGATGAAAGCCAATGGCATTATCAAACGAGGTTACCACGTGCGGAATCATATACGAATATCGTTTCCCAAAATAAACCAGTTCGAGGTCATCGCTTTCGTATTCTATGATGTCCTGGGGGTAAGCAATTGCCGGTATCGTGAAAATGAACAGTAAAAAGAGTATACGGGTTAACAGGTTTTGCATAGTGTATCGTGATTAAGAATTGTGTGCCAAATTTACCATTGGTCTGCTTGTAATACTTCGTGATTAAAATACCCTAATTTTTCCTGATTTAAAACTAGAAATTTAAGAAATTCGGTATCAAAGCTTACTGCGTTTAGAAAATCTTTATCAGTAAACAAGTTAAGTTTTTCGGTGTCAAGTACATTTCCTGCACCAAGTATGTTTTCTGCCTGGCTCGTAAACCCGGTTTTTAGAATTTCGGGGTTTAATAATGAACTCCTCAGCTTGTTAATGTCAGTATTTATTGCGTTAAGTGATTCGCTGACTTTAAGATTTTCGTTGCTGTTTAATATTACAAGCAGGTTCAGTTTTTCCTGTCCTAAAATGACATTTAAACGTTCAGTATCAAGATTAATGCTTTGCAACAGTTCTGAAGTATTGTACAATATTCTCAGATTCTCTTTGTCTGTATATATGGTTTGCTTATCCAAATACTTAAGCATGGGTTTATCGTTTGTTAAAACAGCTTTGGTTAAAAGGTTGATTGTGAGCAAATCGAGTGCCTTTAGTATGTCGGGTTCTACCGTTGTTTTATTGCTTTGAATATAATCGTTTAATGCTTCGGCAAAATGCGTAATGGCATTGTCGTTGTAGTTGATTTGTGCAATTGAGATGTTGGCATTGTTGATGACTTCAGTAACAATGATTACGTTATCTTTGCTTACATTTTTCACGGCAGAATGTGCCAGTAAAAGGGCAGCACGTGGCTCGTTTAAACTTTCACGAAATTGTGTAAGTTGCTTTATGGCTGTTTCATTTTCATTTTCAAAATCTGAGTTTTGTTTAATCGCTTCGAGTGCAAAATCAATTTTCTCAGATTGCTCAACTGCCAAGGCGTAGTGCATGGCGTAATAGTCTTCGTAGCGTTTTTTAATTAGCTCGTCGTTCAATAAATCGGAGCGTAATTGAATATCGGCCTCCGACATTTGCACATCGCGGTATTTGTTTACTTTCCCGATGGTCCCCGATGCTTCGTTGTTATTCACATTAGGGTAATTGATCGAAATGCCAATTACAAACCCAATTGC
>JAQIDF010000260.1 GCA_027858145.1 Prolixibacteraceae bacterium
CGCACCTATGCGACAATGCACCTGGCGTACTATCTGGGGCTGCGTCCCAGAGAAATCAGTTTGATAACCCTGGATGATATTTCGTTCAGACAAAAAGAAATTTTCATTCGATCCAGAAAAAATTATAGCCCGGCTCATCTCCCGCTTCCAGATGATACGATCAAAGCAATCACCGCTTATATCATTGGAGGGAGGCCGAAAAGCGAACACCGAACTCTTTTTTTACAGCTTGTTCCGCCTTATAAACCTGTAAATACAAAAAATGATGTCGCCCATTATATCCAGGACTGCATGCAAAAAAACACTCTTTCGGCAAGCCCCTATTGGTTACGTCATTCATATGCACAAAATCTTTTAGAATCGGGCGCATCCATTTATGAAATCAAAGAGATGATGGGCCATAAAACCATCGAGTCAACCCGCAGGTATCTGAGCATCCATATTAATCTTATGCGGGAGGTTATCCTTGATGAAACGCTTTAAAAGTTTTTTGAATGAACAAATGGAAGATTTTATCGAATATCGTTTGCAGTTGGGATATTCGGTAGGAAATATGGTTCACTATCTTAAAATTTTTGATCGATATGTGGTTGGAAAAAAGTCAACTTGGACATCCTTTAATCCCTTGTTTTTTCTTGAGTTCAGAACCAGCATTCATTACGAAAACCGATCCAAAAACATGGGTTTTAGAATGGTCAAAATGTTTTTCAACTTTCTTATCCGCAAAGATCTGATCCAGGAAAATCCATTATTGGAAATTGCCCAATTACCGAAAAACCAGATTGTTCCTTTTATATTTTCTCCGGAAGAAACAGATCTTTTGCTTAATGGCGTAATTAAACTGATACGTAGAACTGAACAATCCTATTTGGGTGATTTTAGTGCTTACATATCTTTTTTATTGATGGCCCGATGCGGACTTAGAATCTCAGAGACACTTAATTTGTTAAAAACCAATTATATGCCTGAAGAAAGGACGATCTATATTAAGGAGACAAAATTTAAAAAAGACCGACTGATCCCTATACCAAAAGCCGTAGTTACTGGAATAAACAACCTGCTAAACGTTCGTCAATTGTTTCTTGATAAAGAAGCGAATCCTTTACTATTGGTAAAAGGTAATCAAACAAAATTATCAAAAAATTATATGTATCTAAGGTTTAAAAAAGTTATCAAATATATTAACCTTGATCAACCACGAAAAGTAATAGGTACTACTAATTTTTGTGGCCCTTCGAACCATTCGCTGCGTCACTCATTCGCTGTGAATACACTAAAACGAATAAAACTGCAGGGTAAATCTCCTCAAAATGCACTACCGGTGCTGGCAACTTATATGGGACACAGCGAGTACAGATACACAACAAAATACCTGAAAGTACTGGATGCAGAACATCGCCGTCAGATGTTTGATTTTTCAATGTCGATGAATGAGGGCCTATGAGATTATCAAGTTGCTTACTTCAATATTTTAATCAGTACTTGCCACAGATAAAAGGCACAAGTGAACAAAGCATTAAAACGTACCAGCAAACGTTCTCTTTGTTTATGTATTTTTTGAGCGACTACCACTCAATCAAAATAAAATCTTTAAAAATAGAGCATCTATCAGCAGATGCTGTACTCTCTTTTTTACATCACCTGGAGACCCATAGGAAAAATACGGTTCAAACCCGCAACAATCGCCTTGCAGTTGTTAAATCATTCGCAAAAATGATCAGGTTTATGCATCCGGATAAAAAACATATTGCAGAAGCCATCCTAAATATCCCGCAGAAAAGGGCTCAAAAAAAACTAATGGGGTTTTTATATTCGGATGAGATCATAAAAGTTTTTAAAACAGTGGATCTTAAGAAAAAAGAGGGGATGAGAGATTATACCATCCTTCATCTTCTTTACGACTCTGGTGCCCGGGCCAGTGAAATTGCAACACTTGACCTTGACTATTTTGATCCCGTGAACGAAACAATCGCAGTCCTGGGCAAGGGAAACCGATACAGGTTGATTAGCCTATGGCCCATAACCTCCGCTTTAATCACAAACTACATTTTAAACTACCGTATTGATTCGATCCCTGTATATGGCCACCGGTTGTTTATCAATCAGCGAAAAAGGGGATTGACAAGGCACGGCATTAATAAAATTTGCAGGAAATATTTAGCAAAAGCATTGCCTTTAAAGCGCCTCAAAGGACTGAGCCCGGCGCATTGCTTCAGACATTCATGCGCGGTGAATATGCTAATTTTAGGTGATTCTGTGTCTGATATAAAAAATCGTCTTGGACACAAAAGTGCAGAATCAACCATGGCTTATTTGCACATTGATCTGTCGAGAAAACGTAATATCCAAAAAAAATTTATTGAATACACACAGTCCAAAATAACACCTGATAAGAAAATAAATGAGCTAATAGATTGGGAAAATAATAAGGAAACGCTTACCTGGCTTGACAGTCTTTAACCATTGAAAATGGCCTGTGCCAGACACGGAGAGGTATGCAAAGAGACAAAATATTATGTTACCAGTTTTTTTAAGAACCTTAAGAATTCATTCTAACCCATTGAATTTACAGTCAATATGAACTTACAATCAAAAACCCGAATTCTTCTATTATTTTAGAGAGTTAGACCCACTCGCAACATAACTCCAA
>JAQIDF010000272.1 GCA_027858145.1 Prolixibacteraceae bacterium
ATTATCAAACATATCGTAATGTGCAGAACAGTTGACACTTGAGTACTAAAATTACATTATTGATTTGAATTTATGCCACGAATTCACGAATAACTAGTTATTCGATTTAGTGTAAATCAGCAAAGTCCAATGACTGATAATGCACTAAATTTCAATATTATTCAATAAAATGATCATAGAAAACACGAATGATGGATTCTTTGAATCCATATTAATTCGAGAATTCGTGGCTAACGCATTAGCAATATTCGCCACATAAGAATGGAACAGGGGTGACGGGAGTATATTATTGTGACATAATAATGAATTACCGGAAGAACCAATCGGCTAACATTTTAACGAGTATTTGCCGCCTATTCCTGTGCCTAATAATAGTATGATCCTTTGATCAATACATTTTTCAACCCTTTTGTTTTTATTTCAGTATATCCGTCTGATGTTGTTCCAATATCAACTTTCATTTTGTTGAATGTAAGTGTATTATTTTCTTCGCTGGTTTTAACCAAAACATAGGTGTCGGTATTTTCAGTAATAATAGCTTCTTGTGGGAGGGTGTTAACTTCACGGGAATCTGTTATGATTTCACATTCGGCGTACATGCCATTTATGAGCATTTTCTCTCCGATGTCATCAATTTTAGCGATACAGGGTATTGTTTTTGTTTGTTGATTAATTGATCGGCCAATTGATGTAATAGTGGCTTTTTGTTTATTTGATTTTCTGTCGGGGTCATAAAATAATACCGTTTGTTGGGGGCTTAATTGTTTAATGTCTTTCTCGAATACGTTAATAACCAATTGTAATTTTTTATTATCCACAATTTTTGCAGCACTGAGTTGTGTATCTATATATTGTCCGTTATCAATATCAATATTGGATATATAACCATTAATAGGTGATGGAACCTTATATTGGGCACTAATGTTTCCCTGTTCTACATGAGCTGGATTTAAATGCATAAGCTTAAGTATCGCTTCGATTGATTTTTTCTCGGCTTTGGCTATTTTGAAATTATTTTCTGCATTTGTAAGTTCTTTTCTGGCGGTTATTTGTTCTTCAACCAGTTTCGATATTCGTTCAAGTTCGTTTTGTGCATAATTGAAGTCAGAACAAGCTTTTACGTAATTATTTTGCATGTCAATAACTTCACGTCCGCTAACAGTAAAAAGAACACTTCCTTTCTTTATGTACTCACCTTCAGAATGTTTTAGTTCTTCAACAATGCCGGGTATTACTGCATTAATTTTAGCTGCCCCCTCAGGCGATGGCTTTATATAGGCGTTTGTCCGGATTGATTTATTAATCGTCCGGACCTGGGGATTATCGATCTGCATTCCCATCGTTTCAAATTGCTGTTGGGAGAATTGAATGGTTTTGTTGTTGCTAACTTCCTCGTTGATAGTGTCGTTGTTACAAGAAGTAAGTGATATTACAATGAAGAAAATGATTGAGATTGTGATGTGATATATTTTCATGACTAATTAATTTAAAGTTAAAAAGTTTATTTCCAGCACTGTGTTGTTGTATTTTTGCAGACTGTTGATATATTCAATTTTAATATTTATGGCATTTTCAAGGGAATGGACAAACCTAAAAAAGTCAATTTCTCCTGCATCATAACTTTTTCGGGCTGTTTCGGTTATTTGTTCAGATAAAGATAAGCCGGTATCTTCGTAATATTGAAGTGTTTCATAATATTTTTCCAATTCCTTTTGAAGTGATTTTAACTTCAAATTATACCGCATTTTATAGTCGTGTTGTTTAAAAACAGCTGATAAATGCTCTTGCTTTGCTGCATCTATTTGTGCTTTTTGATTTCCGAAAAACAATGGAATTGCTAAGCCGACATGTACACCATAATAATTATCGGCATTGTCGTATGTGTTTGTCCCGTTGAAATATCCCAGCGTTATATCAGGAAGAAGCTTGTTCTTTTCAGTTTTTATAACGGCATTATTTTGTTGAATGTTTTTTTCCAATGCCTGATATCCCGGTGTGTTTTCTACCTGGGGCAGGTTTATGTCTATGCGCTTAAGAGGTTGGTAGGTTGCAGTGTAACTTGTGTCGGATTGTAAAAGTGTATTAAATTCCTCATGAGCAATATTTATATCACTTTTAATCTGTTTAACTTGTATTTTTAGCCTGTTATGCTGCGATTTGGCATTGAGGAAATCAAGTTTGCTAATTTCGCCGGATTGAAATTGCTTTTCAGCTGCTGCGGTGTAATTTGTATAAACAGAATCAATTACTTGCAAGTTTTTTTGTTTTTGTTGCAAATGCCTGATTTTATAAAATGCCAGTGCTACATTTTTCTGCAGATTTAATTTAGCACGTTCATATTCTTTTTCAGCAACTTTTACATTAAAGCCTGCAGCCTTGCGCTGAGCTAAATAAACGGTTGGAAATTTAAACGATTGTTCAACGCCCACTATTCCGAGCGGATAACCGTTCGCTGCAATATTATTTTCATCGTACTCATAGTAGATTTGTGTTTTTTCAATATCAAAAGCTGAAGGCACAAGCGCTCTTTGCTGTTTGTAATAGTGCTCAACCGATTTTAAACCTGTGTTGTTATGCATAGCAATAGTAACCGCTTTGTTAAAACTTATTTCATGTGTTTGTGCCTTGGCTGAAAATGCCGGAATCAGCATAAATGCTAATAGAATAACAGGAATACTTTTTTTAGCCGGAAGAAACATTTTTAGTATGTCACGTCCACTTTTGTTGTCGAAAATGGAATACAAAAGTGGTAAGGCTATCATGGTTAGCATAGTTGAAGTTATCAATCCACCAATTACTACTGTAGCTAACGGCCGTTGTACTTCAGCTCCGGCTGATGTGGAAATGGCCATGGGCAAAAACCCCATCATTGTAGATGAAGCTGTTAACAATACCGGCCTTAACCGTTCTTTGGTGCCTCGTATTACCCGCTCTCTCATATCGGTAACGCCTTCTTTTTTAAGTTCTTTTAGGTGTTCAATTAATACAATGCCATTTAAAACAGCGATACCGAACAATGCAATGAATCCTACGCCGGCAGAAATACTGAAAGGCATACCCCTTATCCATAATAGCATTACGCCTCCTACAATCGACAAAGGTACAGCGGTAAAAACCAATGCAGCTTCGCGAAAAGAGTTGAAAGCAAAATGGAGAAATATGAAAATAAGCAATAAGGCCACGGGAACTGCAAGTTTCAGGCGTTGAGTGGCATTGTCGAGGTTTTCAAATTGTCCGCCATATTCAACGTAATAACCTGATGGCAGGTTGAGATTTTTATCCAGAATTGGTCTGATTTTATCAACAACAGTTTGTAAGTCGCTGTTGCGGACATTTACACTTACAACAATCCTGCGGCTTGTATTGTCGCGCGAAATCATTGCAGGACCTGTTGTGTAGTTTATTTCGGCCAGCTCGCTTAGAGGTATCTGATTCCCGTCAGGCAAAGCAACATATAGATTCCTTATGTGTTCAATGTCGTCTCTGAACGAAGGTTGCAAGCGTGCAACCATGTCAAACCTGCGTTCACCTTCAAAAACACTTCCGGCAACTTTGCCCCCAAAAGCCATCGAAACATAGTTGTTCAATTCTTCGATGTTCAATCCGTAATAAGCAATTTTACTGCGGTTATATTTTACACTCATTTGGGGCAGGCCCGCTGTTTTTTCCATTACTACGTCAGCTGCTCCCGGTACATTTTCAATTAGCGATTTAGCTTCAATGGCCTTTTGGTTCAGAACATCAAGATCTTCCCCAAATATTTTAATGGCCAAATCGGAACGAACGCCGGTAATCAGCTCGTTGAAACGCATCTCAATGGGTTGTGTGAATTCGTATTCAACATTTGGAATAACCGATAGCGCTTCCTTAAAGTGGGTTGCCAAATCTTCTTTTGAAGAGGTTGTTGTCCATTCGTCTTTGTTCGGATTAAGTTTAATGATCATATCAATTTCTTCCATCGACATGGGATCGGTGGGCACCTCGGCGGCACCAATTCGACTCACAATCTTTTCAACTTCGGGAAATTTTTCAATGAGTATTTGCTCCATTTGTGTTGTAAGCTCGATTGTTTTTGAAAGGGATGTTCCGGTTTTCAGGATTGGTTGAATTACAAAGTCGCCCTCGTCCAGCGTTGGCACAAACTCTCCACCCATACGTGAAAAAACAACTCCTGTAAGTACAAGTGAAGCCACACCCATAGTCAAAACCCATTTTTTGTATCGGTACGACCAACGGATGACAGGATCAAACGAACGGTATATCCATTTCATCATCCATCGTGTTATCTTAAATGTTTTTTCCTCGGGAACCGGTTTTAAAACTAATGAAGAAATGGCCGGAAGCCATGTTAACCCAAAAAACATAGCGCCTAACAAAGCAAAACTAAATGATAGCGCCATTGGGCGGAACATTTTACCTTCTACATCACCCAGTGACAAAATAGGTATGAATACAATGAGTATAATTAATTGTCCGAATATGGCAGAGTTCATCATTTTTGAAGCACCACTGAAGGTGATTTTATCCATGATTTTTTGTTTGCCTGTCCCTGTGTGTTTATCTATCTCTGCATTTCTGAGTGTTAAGTTTACGGCAATAAATTCAACAATAATTACGGCTCCGTCGATAATGATACCAAAATCGAGTGCACCCAGGCTCATGAGGTTTGCATCAATGCCAAACAGGTACATGAGCGATATGGTGAAAAGCATTGATAGTGGAATTATTGACGAAATCACCAATGCCGATCTGAAATTTCCAAGAATCAAAAGTACAACGAGGAATATGATAATGAAGCCGATAAGTAAGTTTTCGAAAACAGTGAAAGATGTTCTTGATATCAATTCGCTACGTTCTACAATGGGATTAATATAAACACCCTCAGGAAGATTTTTCTGAATTTCATCAACACGCTGTTTAACAGCATTTATTACTTCGTTTGAATTGGCATCTTTGAGCATCATAATTTGGCCCATTACCTTTTCGCCTTCACCATTTGCAGTTATGGCTCCAAAACGGTTTGCACTACCAAATTGTACATTGGCAACATCATTAACCAAAAGGGGCACTCCATTTTCGTTTTTGATAACAATTGATTTTATGTCATCAAGTTTGTTTACCAACCCGTCACCTCTGATAAAGTAGGTTTCATTTTGCTTCTCAATGTATGCTCCGCCAGCAACACTGTTGTTTTTCGACAGGGCATCATAAACGTCAATAAGCGTAATATCGAATCCTTTAAGTTTTTCAGGATCTACGGCTACTTCATATTGTTTCAAAAATCCACCCCAGGTATTAATTTCAACAATGCCCGGAATTCCCGATAATTGACGCTTAACCACCCAGTCTTGTAAGGTGCGCAGCTCCATTGTGGTGTACTGGTCTTTATACCCCGGCTTGGTATCCAGAACATACTGATAAATTTCTCCTAACCCGGTGGATATTGGCCCCATCTCAGGTGTGCCAAACCCCTGGGGTATATTTTCGGAGGCTGATTTTATTTTTTCGGCAATTAGCTGGCGAGGCAGGTAGGTGCCCATGTTATCTTCAAAAACAATGGTTACAACAGATAATCCAAATTTCGAAATCGAACGTATTTCTTTAACTCCCGGAAGGTTTGACATTTCAAGTTCTACGGGGTAGGTAATAAATTGTTCTACATCCTGGGTCGAAAGATTTTTGCTGGTTGTTATAACCTGAACCTGGTTGTTTGTTATATCAGGTACGGCCCCAAGGGGGATTTCTGATAAAGCAAAAATGCCAAATGCAGCAATGGTTAAGGTTAGTAAAAAAGCAATAAGCTTATTATTGATGCTGAATTGAATGATTCTATTGAGCATGGTGTTGGTTTTATTAAATGAAACGAATTCGGACTAGTGTTACTTATAACAAAACAATATTTTTCTGTAATGGTTTCGATTCCTATTTTTTTAGTGATATAAGTCACTAATTGTATTGATAACTAAGGGAGAAAAATTAAGCTGTATTCATCGAAAAAATGCCACTAATGCACGAATTCAAAATGTTTTGGTGTGAAATTTATCACAAAAAAAAACCGTCCGATGGGGTCGGACGGTGAATTGGGATTATATGAAAAGGGGGGTGTAAGTGGGAGAACTAATAACCTATTGGTTATATATACACCGCTACAAAAATGTTTATATTTAGGTGACGCACCAAGTAAAATGAATAAATACTGCTTTTTTCTTAATGAGCGGTCACTTTCGGGCGATGAACCTATTTTTTTATTAGGAAAACAAAATTGTCTCATGACGAAAAAATTTCGTTATTTTGTTCAATCATTAAAAAGCAAGTAATTTGGATTTACAGACAAATATATCCTATCCGTTTTTAGCATTTGTAATACTACTTGTAGCGGTTGCTGCGGTAGCATATGTTGTGTATTTCTTCCGTAAAGAAAAAAATGTGTATACCCGGGGGCAGCGTTTTGTTCTTGCAGCTGTTAAATTGTTATATACCTTATTTATTGGTTTCTTAATATTATCACCTGTTGTTGGTATGATTCAAAAAATAATAGAGAAACCGGTTTTGGTTGTAGGAATTGATAATTCAGCGTCGATGGCAGCAGACTCTGCTAATGTTGAATTTGTCCGGTCGTTTACTTCTGGTTTGAAATCCAGTTTCAGCGATAAATACGCTGTTGAGACGATTTTATTTGGCGAAGAACCTGAGGATAAGGATTCTGCTGATTTTTCGGCCTTGCAATCTGACTATGCTGAGTTTTTAAGAGATGCTGGCAAGCGGTATTTTAATATGAACGTGGGGGCTTACCTGTTGATTGGTGACGGAATTTATAACCGTGGGCCAAATCCTGCTCAGGTGCTATCAGGCATCGAAGCACCGGTGTTTACGCTTGGAGTTGGCGATACAGTTCCTAAAACCGACCAGGCCATTCTTGATGTTATTCATAACCCCAATGTGTTTTTGGGGAATAGTTTTCCTGTAGAAGTGGAAGTGGGATTTACCCAATTCCCCCATGAATCAACGCAAATATCGATATACCTGGATAATCAGTTGGTTAAATCAGAGCAAATTACGGTACCTCAGCCTGATTATTTTTACAGAAATACCTTTTTCATTGATGCGACAGATGAAGGATTGCAAAATGTTTCGGTGGTAGTAAGTCCGCTCAGTCAGGAAAATAACACCGAAAATAATCGGTATTCATTTGTTATTGAAGTGCACGACAATAAAAAGAATGTACTGATGCTTTCACAAGGGCCTCATCCCGATATCGGGGCAATAACCGAGACCCTTGAGAAGCAGGCGAATTATGAAGTATCAACAGAGTATATCGCTCATTTTGATAAAGATTTGAGCTCGTACGATTTGGTTGTTTTGAATCAATTACCTTCACGATCAACTCAAAATACGGCAGTTATCGACTCAATTATTAATAGTAATAAACCGATTTTATTAATTATTGGACAAAAGACTTCGATTGCTGCACTGAACAACCTGGATCTTGATTTTTCAATGAAGCCGGGCATTCAAAACCAGGAAGCAGCAGCTTATTTCAATACTTCGTTTTCTTTGTTCTCTTTACCTGCAAATATGAAAACGGTTGAAAGTATTTATCCTCCGCTGGTTACACGTTATACTCAATATGAAACCGGAGGGGCATATTCAATTTTGGCACATCAAAAAATTAAAGGTGTTGAAATGAATTATCCTCTAATAATGACAGGGGAGGTCAAAAATCGTAAGACAGCTGTTGTTTTCGGTGAAGGAATTTGGCGTTGGCGTTTGCGGGAATTCCAGTATCTCGATACACAGGATGCGTTTAACCATATCGTAGTTAATCTTTTCAATTATCTGAGCCTCAAAGATAAACAAGAACAATTTGAAATTCAGTACGAGCGCATTGTCTCTGAAGTCGATCAGATAAAAATTAAAGCTCAGGTGTTTAACGAGATATTTGAGCCTGTGGCCGATGCCGAAGTGTCTCTGGTTTTAACCGATTCAACCGGTAATGAGCTTGATTACATTTTCGATTCGGGGAGCTTTGGATATACACTTGATTTAGGATATCTTCCCTCTGGAGAATATGAGCTTGAAAGCTCAGTAGAGCTTGGTGACCAGCAGTTTGTTAAAACAGGTCGGTTTAGTGTTCAGGAAATTAACATTGAAAATCAAAACCTTTTGGCCAATTTCAATGTTTTGAATAGTATTGCTAATAATACTGGCGGCAGGTTTTTCACACAAAATGAACATGAGAAATTGTCTGAAATGCTTCTTAACTCTTCCATGATAAAGCCCAGCTCATATAATCAGAAGAATTTATTCGAGTTAATTGACTGGAAGCTGTATCTTTTAATCGTGTTGGGATTGTTGTCTTTGGAATGGTTTTTGAGAAAATTCTGGGGCGGATATTAGTGCAACTCTTTTAAGTAAAAACGCCATAATCTGATATATAATGAGAAAGCTATTTATATTATTATTCATATTTACTTTATTTAATTTCAGTGTTTATGCACAACTGAAGAAATTTACGGTTGAAATACCGGTGCCTCCAAAATATGAAATACCCGATTCTATTCAAAGCTTGACTATCATGAACCGTGCTATAACCTCTGAATTTAAGGATTATGATGAAAAAGACCTTCAGCTTGATTTTTACAAAAAGAACTTTGAAATTAATGCACTGCTACTTGATAGCACAGCTGCCGATACAACAATAAAAGTGCTTGGTGAATTACTGTTTGATTCTCAGCGCTTTGATGTTGTGATTCCGGTAGATCGAAATATTTATCGTCTTCTTCCGTATAATGAAAAGCCAAAACCACTAAACTGGGAGTATGTTAAGGGGATTTGTGAAACGTACAATACAGATGCGCTGGTTGTGCTTGAAGATTTTGCAATTCGTACGGTAACCGGCTACGATACCGGTACTGAGTATGATGGGTTTCAGGCTTACAAATATCACTATGCTTCCATGGATTTTTACAGTATGGCACATTGGCGGATATATGAACCATCGTCTGAAACTGTTTTGGTTGACGTTTTGATGAACCAGGATACCATATTCTGGGATAACTACGATTACGACCTGGTTGAATTATTTAAAGCATTACCAACCGTGAAAGAAGCTACCATTCAGACCGGGGTTAAAATTGCACTTGATTTTAGCGACATTATTGCTCCTCGCTGGAAATCAGATACTCGTTATTATTATATTGTTAAAAGAAAAAAAGTTGATGAGTCGGTTCAGTTAGCAGCTGAAGGTAACTGGGATGAAGCATTGGATAACTGGTTGGAGCATGCTGAAGATGGAAGCCGTTCTACCCAGAGTAAAATAATGTTGAACATTGCATTGGGCTACGAGATGACAGGTGATATTGAAATGGCAATTGAATGGGCTAAAAAATCTCAGTCTAAATATTATCGCGAGGTTAACAATCATTATTTAAAAGAATTGCTCAAACGGCAGGCATTGCTAAATAATTAATGACCTTCCTGTTTAAAAAGCTACATTTTCTTATTTTTACACCCGAATAAAACAGGTGCGTTACGAACATCGCTTCTGTTGATGCTGTTTTATTGTTGTAAGTGTTTGTGATATTCATGTTTGGTGTTAATTAAAAATTGAAAAGATGAAACGCAGAGTTTTATATATTTTAATGCTTGTTTTTTTATCCGGATGTTCACTGTTTAAAAAATTTACAGAAGAACCCGAATTTGTTGTTGATGAACAGGCGCTTGAGCAAACAGTAAACAAAACGGTGAACGATTTAATGTCTTCAGCATGGTTGTCCGATTTTATGTCGGAACAAAACGAAAGACCTATTATCATGACCTCCTTAATTACCAACAATTCGAATGGCATTATTGATGTGAACACGATTTACGAGACCATTGATATGCAATTGGTAAAATCGGGACAAGTGAGGGTGGTTAAAACCGACGAAGCTCAACGCATCCTTACTCCTTACGAGCTGGCCAAAGGCGAAAGTGTTGATTATGTAATTTCCTCTATTATTGAAAATAATCCCACAAAAGATTCATCGGTCATATTTAAAATTTCTCTTTGGAGCGATAAAACAAGGGAGCCGGTAACCGAAATCGAAAATATTGTTGAGTAAACAGAAAATATAACCTTAATCAAATGGAACATTTTAAACCTACAGGCTACAAACTCCAATCGTTGTGTTGTGGTGCTGTATTCGAAGACACCGACTGGGAGCTAAGTTGTCCGCATGACCATAAGCCGGCACTTATCCGTGCCGTATACGATAATAAACAAATTGAAGTAAATTCAAACCTGCCGGGGCTTTATAAATTTGCCAACTGGCTACCTGTTGAGCGTATGCTGGAAGGCTCGGGCATACCTGTAACCTATAAAAGCGCTGGTTTGGCTAAAGAACTTGGACTCGAAAATCTTTTTATCACATTTAATGGATATTGGCCCGAGAAAGGGGCACATATGCAAACCGGAACGTTCAAAGAATGTGAAGCTTATTCGGTTTGTGCCCGTAAGAATAAACGCCACGATAAAATAATGGTGGTTGCTTCGGCCGGAAATACTTCAAGGGCTTTTGCCAAAGTATGTTCCGAAAACAAAATTCCACTTTTGCTTTGTGTGCCCGAGGACAATCTGTCATCAATGTGGTTCGAAACAGAGCTTGATTCATGTGTTAAGCTTGTTGCTACTGAAAAAGGCACCGATTATTTCGATGCCATCCACTTGTCAAACGTTGCTGCCGAAATGGATTTGTTTTATCCTGAAGGTGGTGCCAAAAATGTAGCACGCCGTGATGGAATGGGCTTAACCGTTGTGTCGGCAGTTACAACCATCGGGCGAATCCCCGATTATTATTTTCAGGCAGTAGGGAGTGGTACTGGAGCTATTGCAGCATGGGAAGCTAATTTACGTTTTCTCGAAGATGGCCGTTTTGGAAATAACAAAATGAAACTCATGGTTTCGCAAAATGAACCATTTTTACCTATTAAAGATGCATGGGAAGCTCGTTCGCGTGACTTATTACCTTTTGATGACAATGATGCACGTAAGCAAGTTGAAACGGTAAACGCGAAAGTACTGACCAACCGTCGCCCGCCATATTCGTTAAAAGGTGGTCTTTTTGATGCTTTAAGTGACACCAATGGTGAAGTGCTGTCGGCAACCAACAAGGAAGCAGAAAATGCAGCACAGCTATTTCTCGAGACCGAAGGTAATGATGTGACACCTGCAGCCGCGGTAGCCGTTGCTACATTGATTGATGCAGTGAAAAAGGGGAAAGTTGAGAAAAATGCTACCATAATGCTCAATATTACCGGTGGAGGAACCGAAAAATTTAAGAAGGAACATGAATTGATCTATTTAAAACCTGAAATAATATTCCCGGTAGATCCGGATCCCGCGGATGTGAAAATGAAACTTGAAGAGTTGTTCCGTAAGTAAGGGAAATGTGATTTAATACTGTCCGAATATTTAAAGACTACTTATTTCCCTGCACCAAATACCAATCGACCCACGAATCCATTTGGGCTACCGAGTTGGGGCGAAGCAAAATTTCTTGCTTTTTATCGAGCAGGTACATGGTGGGGGTGGCAAATACGAAATAGTCCTTAACAACCGGGCTGTCCCATTTCTGATAATCGCACATGCTGATAAACGGAAATGGTTTAGCAAAGTTCTCAAAAGCTTTTTGTTCTTCGTCAAGTGAAATAAATACAACTTCCACACCCTGATTTTTCCAGTCGGGGTACAATTCAACCATTTTGCTTAGCTCTTCGTTGCATTTTGGGCACCAGCTGGCTCCGAAAATAATAAGCGTGTATTTCGAGTTAATATCCGACAATTTTTTGGGTTTTACCTCTTTGTATGCTGGAGCTAAAAAAATGTTTCCAAATGCAAATTCGGGAGCCGTGTTGCCAACTTTCATAGCCCGGTAACTTTCCAATTGGGCAGCCAGGTCGTTGTTGAGGGTGCAGGCGGTTTCATTCAGAAGTTTTAACGCCAGGTGTTCAGAGGCTTCGAACAAGCTACGGCTTTCCAAAAATTTAAACAGGTGGTTGGTAATCTCGTTTAGCTTTTGCTCGTCGGCAAGCAGGTTTTCAACCATGCGGTCGATGGAAATATTCATTTCAATATATGCCGAATCGAGTGTGCGTCCGCTGTTTTCGATGAGCCAGAAATGGCTCTCGATGGCATTGCGCAGCAAACCGCTTTTGTACATTTTGGTGTCGGTGTAATCCATCTTTCGGAAGGCTTCGATGGTGGTCGGTATCTCTTCGGTACGGTACTGGGCAACAGCCGATACACTACTGACCATTTTACGAACCGGTAAAAACCAGCTTACGTAACTTTCGGGGTCAAGGCTGGCTAAAAAGGCTTTGTCCTCGTTGTGTATGCGTTGTACCTCTTGTTCAATGGCATTTATAGGCGTTTTGTGCATGGCAAAAAGCGAGTCTGCCGAGTAAATATTTTCGAGGTAAGCCCAGGCGCTCAGGGCTTGCTCGCGGCGGGGCTGTTCCGATGCATATCGTCCAAACTGCAGGTTTTCTTTTCCTTTAAGAATTTGAATGCTTTCTGTCATGGCCGGCATTTTGCCTTTTACCTGAATATTTTTGCCACTTATGATGATGATAAACGGCTTTTCATCTTCTGAAATAAGACAACCCATTCCGTAATCGTTGGGGGCGTATTGCAGGGTGAAATTCCCTTTATTGTCGGTTTGGGTGCGGTCAATCACATAAGTGTTAAATCCGTTAAACCCTTCGAGACGGATTTGCTGATTGGCAAGCATTGTGAAAGTACCGGAAATAGTACTTTGGCTGTATGCAAATTGCGTTAGCAGGCAAATAAGTATGCAAAGTTTAAAAGGTAGAAATTTCATCGGTTTGGTTTTAAAAAATTGTTCGTTAAAAATATAAATAATCAGTTAATTGTCTCAGTAGTATTGGAAAATTAACAGGTATGGCGTCCGGGAGACGCGAGTTCCAACTCGCGTATTAACAGGTATGACGTTTTGGAAATGCGAGCAACTCGCGTATTATCATAAATGTTACGCATTTTTGGCGAGATTATTTTCAAAAAACTCTTTCTGAATACGGCGAGTCGGAACTCGCCGCTCCCTGTTATGGCAGGTAGGTTTTATTGCACCAACAACCCTTCCATTCTTCCCAGCAGCGTGCCAACCCGGCTTTTATCGGGTTGTTCAATGTATAGTTGATAGCCCGGTAAAGGTGGTATTCGTTACGTATGGTTACATCGAAACTTTCTTTTTGCCACAGACTGCCTTTACGGTTTTCAATTTTGTTGACCTCGTTGGCCGAAAAACGTTTTACCGACTGCATGATGTCCTGCAAATAAACCCAATCTCCTTTTTCATTTTTATGAAATAATTGCATTACCCAATGTACATGGTTTGGCATAATGCAAAAGGCTATATTTTCAATTTGTTTTCCGTGCCAGAAATGCAAGGTGTCGGCTATTGCCTTTGTCGTTTCGGGTTTCGATAAGTTTATTTTGGTATGTTTTTCAGCATCTAGTATATCGTTGTATTTTTTAAACCGGGAGGCGCGAGTTCCAACTCGCGCTTTTTCTCGCGTTAATTCCGGCGAGTCGGAACTCGCCGCTCCCTGTTTCAATATTTTGTGTGGTATTGCACTTTTTAAGCACCAGGTAATAAAATAAGCCTGCCCTGGTTGTTGGTAATGGGGTAATGCGTGGCGATAGTGTTCTTTCTTTTGCATTGGTTTTTATTAAAGTTCGTTTAATCCGGGAGACGCGAGCTCCAACTCGCGTTTTATCATAAATGCTTCGCATTTTTGGTGAGTTGGGATTAACTCAACTATGCTTCGTGATCTTAGATTTGCCATTCCCAATAGTTTGCCTTTCACCAAACAATAACTCCTGTGGAATTCGCTTTGCGGTGTATTCCGCTAAATTCCACAGGAGTTAACCATTGTCAATTGTAGAGTTAGTCTTTAATGCAACGAACAGAGAGCCCGCGCGCTTGGTAAGCGTAGGATGTGGAGGCATTGTAACTGTTGAAGGACAAGATACGCGAGTTGCTACCATCTACAGTACTCGACCAATAGTAGCCGCGTGAGCCAACGTCTTTGAGCGACCCATCGCTTTCGTAGCGGTAGCCTGCAACAGGCAACTTAAGGGGCGATGCAAAGGCTCCTTCTGTGTTATCACTGTTCCAGCTTTGTAGTTCGGCTTCCCACTCGGCATTGGTAGGCAGGCGGTAGCCGCTTGGGCAGGGGTTATTTATGCCGTTTAAGCCTTGCCACAGGTCGGAGTTTTGTGGGCTACGCCAGTTGTAATTTGCAACGCTGTTGCTTAAAATAAAGTTCTCATGTCCTGGGTTGTCGCTGCTGCTGCGCATTGAGGTAGTGGAAGAATTCCGTTTTTGATGGCCATCGGCAGCACGCCCCCATTGGTAGTAGTCGCCAATGGCCTGAGATTCTTTTGGTTGAGATGCTGCTCGATAAGCTCCTATATTACGATCCATCCAGGTTTTGCCGGTGGCGGGGTTGGTAACATCTACGACAGCGGTTTCAGTATCTTTTTTAGTATTACAATCACCCTTTAAGTTGCAGGTGCTAAATACAATTTGCTCGCTATAAGCTGTGCCTTCGGGATTTGTAGCATAGGCTCTTACGTAGTAGATTGTTTCAGGTTGTAAACCTGTAATATTGTTGGTTGTTTCGCCGATAACGGGATTATTGTTTGTCTTACTATCGTTGATGGTTGGATTACCCATAGTGTTCCAGCAAATTCCACAGGCGGTGATGCTTGCACCTCCATCGAAAGTTATATTGGCTCCACCTGTAGCAGTGGTTTGAGTTATATTTGTGATACCTGTTATAGTCACATTTGGAGTATGTTTTATACTTGAAACAATACGAAAACCAGTAAAATTTGTAGTACTAGGATTAAGGTTTCCAGGAGTTGAACGGTTTCTATATGACACACCGGAAAAAGTATCCCACATATCATAGTGGCCACCCCGAACAACACGTTGGTTGCCAGATGATGGTCCCTGTGGGTTTTCTAACGGGCTGAAATCATAAGAGCCTATATAACCGTGCCAATCGGCACACCATTCGGCAACGTTTCCGGTCATGTCATAAATACCTAATTCATTAGGTTGTTTAAGCCCCACTTGGTGGGTTTTCTTATTGCTGTTGTCACTATACCAGGCAACATCGCCAATGGAATTACTTCCACTGTATTTAAAGCCATTACTTTTGTTCCCACCACGGGCTGCAAATTCCCATTCAGCATCGGTGGGTAACCGCCCACCTGCCCATTTAGCAAAAGCATTGGCGCCGTACCAGGTAACCTCGAAAACTGGACAATCAACTGAGTTTGCTTCTGTGGTGGATCGAAAGTGAAAACTGCTATCTATATACTTAAAAGAATTCCAAAAATGCTCAGGCTCAACTATGTAGTGTGCCATTCCATAGTCAGGGTCATTATAGGTTCCGTCACTATTACAACTAATATCATTCAAGAATTTGACAAATTGACCAAAAGTCACTTCGTATTTGCTTATCTTATATGAGTTTAATACTACTCTAAAAGGATTATAAACGGAGACGCCCATCATGAAAGAACCTTCTTCAACTGTTACCCATTCGATGTTTGCAATTTCGCTTCCACTTAATTTGCTTGTGGTAAATTCAACTACATTGCCAGATGTGATTTTTTTACTAGCAGATGCATAGGCTCTTACATAATAAGTAGTTTCGGGTTCAAGCCCGGTTAGTTCAACACTAAAAATACCTGTTAAATTTCCAATTATCAGAATATTATCAATTTCGCCGGGATTTGTCTCACTCCAGAAAAAACCGCGTTCGGTAACGGGGTTTTTATTTGATGCCACTTCGCCGTTCAGGGTTGCCGAGTAGCTACCAATATCGGTTACTTCAAGCGTATTTACTACTATTGAGTCGTCATCCTTTTTGCATGCATTTAGCAATAGCACTACCATTAGTAGCATCAATGGGAAACCTGGTACTTTCATTTTCATTTGTTTTTAATTTATTGTTTTATTGAATTACAACGATCTTATGTTTTATATCTGAACCATATGTGTCTTGCGCAATAAAAGAAATATCAAAGGTTGTCCCTTTGCTTAATATTCTGAATACATTTTTGCTATTGCTATTAAATCGTTTCTGGTTTCAATTTTTATTTCTTTGTTTGTTAGCTTTCCGGCCAAATCCGGGCAATTGGCAAAGTATTCGGCCAATTTATTATGCAAGCTATCAAATAAAGTAGGGGCAAAAATTTCGGCTTTTTCATCGCCCGTTTTTTGCATTAGTATGTCGTTCTTAAAGTATAGTACTCGAATTTTTGGGCATTCATAAACTAGGTATGTAAACCTAAGATTATCGTTGTTTCCAAATCGTGTAGGATATAAAACCTCTTTGTCTGCAACGATTTTTTTTACATCATCGGCACTTACATTACCAATATTTTTTGATGAATTAATTGCGGTCATTTGTACATAACGACCAAAACCTATTTCAACAATGTTGCTTGTATTTTCATATGTTGGCCGGTATTTATTAATATATCCTTGCCCTTCCCATATCTTATTGTTTTTTAAATATACTTTTAGCTCCGAAGGTTTTGTTCTAAGCGAATCGAGCAAGTGTTGCTTTTTTTCTTCTTCAATGCGTTTGGCTTCTTTCATTTTAGCAATTTCAATACGTTCGGCATCGATTGTGTTACCGGCTAAATAGATATTACGACGCTCTTTTATGATGTCAACCTGTTTTTGTTTTCTTTCTTTTATGGATTTACCAGCCCATCCAAGATTGCTGAGTATTTCGAAATACTTTGGTAACCTGTCAAATTCTTCAATTAAAATACTAAGTTCCGCTGCATTGGTTATTGCTGTTCTTTTATGAATTTTCTTTTTGACTATGTCATATTGTTTTTCAAAAAAATCGATTATTGGAATAATTTCTTCCTTGTAGTCGATAAGCGTTTGATTGGGAGTCATATCGATGCTTATTTGCTCAATGCGTTTAACATTTTTTTCCCAGCCTTCATCTTTAATTTTACGGCTGGTTTTATAGTAATATAAATTGGTCGTTCTTTTATAAATATGATAATCGTGTTTTGATTGAAAATCTTCAATTGTAGCATTAATTGCTTTTAACACAGTGTTTTTTACAATTTTTTCGCGTTCTTTTTTCAGGTAGGCTGTCCAGTGTTTTTTAGCCTTAGACTTAGTTGAAAAAGAACTGCCCTTTAATGGATCCGATCTAAACACATAGAATTCTTCAATGATTTCCCATCCATCGCGGTTAGTTAATTTCATTGATACTGGAACATTGCATGAACCGACACAAAAAAAAGATTGACCGCCTATATCTTTTTTTGTTTTAACTCCTTCGTTTTTTACAGAAGGCCCCTCAAACGATATATGCAGGGTGTAATCGGCATCGATATTGCGGGTGTATTTCATGCTTTGGGTTTGGCTAAAGCGTTTTTCAATATCTTCGAAAGTGTAGTCATAGGCTTCGATAACCCCAAGTCCCCGGGCATCAACCCTGTATGTATCATGCTCAAGAAGCACGTAGGGGTAGCTTATTACATTGATATCAGGCCTTGGGTTTCGCGCCAACTTGCCAAATGATAATAAACTCACTGTCAATAACAGTAAAAAAGTTGAAATTTTTTTCATAGTATTATTTTTTAGGTTTTTAAAATAATTTAAGCATTGATTTATTCAATCCTTGTTTAGTGTTTCCTTTTATTAAACGAGCGTGCATGTTGCTAAAGTGAGGCAGTACCTAATCCTTAATGCAACGAACAGAGTAGCCGCGCCCTCGATTGTCGAGAGAAGTATATGTTCCGCTACTGTATAAAAACAAATGCTGAGAGAACTCATTTTCTATAGTACTGGACCAATAATAACCGACTTGTCCAAGTTCGTTATGATTGAGAATGATAGAACCATCGTTAAAACAGCGGTAGCCTGCCAAAGGCAATTTTATAGGCGAGTTAATAGTGCCGTCGCCAAAAACATCACTTCTCCAACTAATATATTCTGTAATCCATTCAGCATCTGTGGGTAATCGGTACCCAATAGGGCAGGGGTTATTGATACCGCTCACGCCTTGCCATAGGTCGGTGTTTTGCGGACTACGCCAATCGGCAGGAAAATAAATCATTGTAATAAAATTGTTATGTCCAGGGGTGTTACTGTTACTAAGTATTGATGTTACAGGCGAGTTGCGTTTTTGGTGTCCATCGGCAGCCCGACCCCACTGGTATAGGTCGCCATAAGCTTCGGAGTCGGTGCTGCTGGTGGCGGCACGGCTTGCACCTAAGTTACGGTCCATCCAGATTTTTCCGGTAGCGGGGTTGGTAATATCAACTACAGCAGTTTGGGTATCCTTGCAGCCGGTGTCGCCACCAGAGGAGCTGCTTGTGGTAAACTGTACCACATCTCCATAGCTTGTTCCTTCACTATTAGTGGCATAAGCACGCATATAGTAGGTGGTGTTGGCCTGGAGTTCAACAAGCTCACTCACCCAGCTCTCTGTTCCAGTACCGTTACTTGTTTTGCTATCGGCAATTGTTGGGTTGCCTGTAGTGTTCCAACACACCCCGCGGGCAGTGATGGCTGCATTACCTGAAGATGTTACTTCACCACCTGAGACTGCTGTTGTTTGTGTAATATTTGAAGTACTTGCCGTTGTAACCGTAGGTAAGGTTGCCTCAACAGTAGTAAATACGACTTTATCGAGCCATCCGTGATCTTGTCCTCTTCTGACCGAACTATCTTTTGTATAGCTCCACTCTATTGTGTGCGTGCCTTCGGGTATTTCAACTTCCTGTAATTCCCAGTCAACAGTTCCCGAGATTTCATCTTCCAGTGTAGATTCAATGTAAAACTTCAGCTTATCATAACCACTTTCGGATGAAACTTTCCAATGAAAACTTACAATGCCCGGGCCTGTTACCGTGGTCTCCAGTGTGCTTTGTTGGTTATCGTCAATTATGCCACTCTGAGCAGAACTTCCTGCATAATAACTTTCTTCTGTTTGAGTAACCCATTCGGCATTTCCACCTTGGGTAAAAGTGAAGTTGCAATTATCAAGTGCATCACAAATAAATATGTGTTCTAATGTTGTGAAACTATTTTGTTCACCATAAGCTGTACCTTGACTGTTGGTAGCATAAGCACGCACATAGTAAGTTGTATTGGGTTGGAGTTCGACTAGTTCACTTACCCAGCTGCCAGCATCTGCACCATCGGTAGTTGTGCTGTCATCAGTCGTTGGATTACCGGTTGTGTTCCAGCAAACGCCTCGGGCAGTAATGGTAGAACCACCGTCGGATATAATGTTGCCACCACCAATAGCGGTGGTTTGCGTTATATTTGAGATGTTACTTGTTGTTACGCTCGCCAGTGCGGTGTTTGTTGTAAAACTTAGTGTTTCGCCATGGCTTGTCCCAATTTCGTTTGTGGTATATGCTTTTACATAATAAGTTGTAACATGTTCAAGCCCACTTAACTCCGTACTAAAACTCCCTGTTGTGCCTTCAACTATGATTATGCTGTCGGCCTCGCCGGGGTTTTCGATGGTGGCGCTCCAGTAAAAACCGCACTCGGTAATGGGGCTGTGCCCATCATTTAATATGTTGCCGTTTAATGTTGCTGAGTTGCTGAGGATATCGCTGGCATCAAGGGTTTGTACTGTAGGTGCTGTTACCGAATCGAGTGCAAATACCAGCGAGGTGTCTTTTTCAACCGTAATTTCGATGGGGGCAGCTACGTAGTTGTTTTTAAATACCCGTATTTTGATATTGTCGCCTGTCTGGGTGTGGTCGTCAACATGGTAAAGTTGTCCATTTTTTAATGGTGTAGCTGAATTGTTTTGCAATGCAATGGCTAATTGCCCTGATTTACTTGCCCCAATTGCTTTGAAGGTTTTTGTTTCGCGAGGAGTGTTTATGTAAAGTAAATAGATTCCGGCATGATTAATTTCTACTTCTATTAACGAGCCGTTGTCGAGCTTAAGGTTGTTTTTTGCAAGCAGCTTTTGCCCGTTAATGTTGTACAGGGTAATGGATGCATTTGTAGATGTGTGCCCGCTGTAGCCAACCGAGACCAGTCCGGGTTTGTTCTCAAGCATGTATATGCTATTGTCGTAAGCCAAATCGTGTACCGAAGTTGACCCCCAATACTTGTTTTGCGTAAGGTTAATGCGATAATCGTCACGTTCGGGTAACTCGCCAAAACCAAATGATGTTTGTTTTGTTAGGTTTTCAACCGAAATGGAATCGAGCGGTGTTTTTTGATGGTCAATTTCACCACTAATGGTGTAGATCACGTCTTGTGCAGAAATGTTAAGACAGAAAAAAAAGGCAATAATTGCCAAAAGGAAAGATAAGAGTACCTTCATGATTTTTGGTTAAGATGTTTGATTTAAGAGGTTTATTAAACACATATGTTGTGTCAATAAGTCGTAAAACTAAACATTATAATTGGAAATCAAA
>JAQIDF010000110.1 GCA_027858145.1 Prolixibacteraceae bacterium
AAGCAATAAAATATTGATAATAATTATTTTTTTCATAACAACTGTTTACTATAGACCCTAACTCTTTGCACAAACACCATCGCGTCTTCATTGTAGCATTTGTAAAACAAACCCTCTCGATAAAGGGTAAATCTTGTTATATCTGAACTGCTTTTTATCTTTTCCAATATGTTCATATTTCAAAAAAATCGACCGCCATGCTTCGACCTCGCTCAGCACGAGCAGGCGGTATTTAAATCATGCCACCCTAATGGGATGGCATGGTAAAGTGTCAAATTATCAAATAAATCTAAGTGTCAATGCTTAAGGCAACGTACAGAGAGTCCGTGCGCCCGGCTGAAGCTGTACATGAAGGCATTGCTGCTGACGAAGTACAAGAACCGCGAGTTGGTACCATCCACGGTACTCGACCAATAGTAGCCGAGGGAACCTACAAGGAAAAGCGAACCATTGCTGAGGTAGCGGTAGCCTGCCATGGGCAATTTAAGCGGTGAGTCATAAGCGCCTGCTGCATCTTCGCTACTCCAGCTTGCTAGTTCTGCTTCCCACTCGGCTTCTGTTGGTAAGCGGTAACCGCTTGGGCATGGATTGTTGGTGCCGCTTACACCCTGCCATAGGTTGTCGTTTTGTGGGCTGCGCCAATCGTAATCAGAACCAGAACCTGCAGTAATAAAATCGCCATGCCCGGGGGTATCACTACTGCTTAATGTAGAAGTTGTGCCTGAGGTACGGCTTTCGTGCCCATCAGCAGCCCGCCCCCACTGGTATAAATCGCCGTAGGCTGAAGCATCGGTGCTGCTTGTTGCAACCTGCGAAGCGCCAAGGTTGCGGTCCATCCATATTTCTCCGGTGATAGGGTTGGTTACATCGATATTGCTTTCTGTAGCTTTCCATGTTGGCACACCACTAACAAAAGTTAAAACTTGCCCTGTAGTACCAGGTGCAACAGTTATCCATTCAGAGCCGTCCCAGTATTGCATTTCTCCGGTTTGTGTGCCGGAGGGTACGCTTGGGTCGGTTTCATCGGCTGTGGTAAAATGGTCTAAATCTGAAATTTGACTTTCGGTAATGTTTAAAGCTGTTTGATGAGTTGTTACGTCACCTTCAGTAACCGTATAATCTGAAATGTAATCGGGTGTTACTTTTATCCATTTGGTTCCGTTGAACTGCAATAAGTCACCATTGCCAGCATCAGTAAAATCAAAGTTTGCGGCTACTGCAGGGTCGGTTTCAGTTTCAAGGTATGTTCCTAAATCGCTGATTTGGCTTTCGGTTACTGTTAATGCTGCTTCGTGGGCTGTTACATCTGTTTCGGTAACCGTATAATCTGAAATGTAATCGGGTGTTACTTTTACCCATTTGGTTCCATTGAACTGCAATAAGTCACCATTGGCTGCATCAGTAAAATCAAAGTTTGCGACTACTGTAGGGTCGGTTTCAGTTTCAAAATATGTACCCAAATCACTGATTTGACTTTCGGTAATTGAAATGCCTGTTGATTTGTTCCATGCTCCAAATACGGGGTCAGTTTCGGTATAACTGTCCAATTTATTGTTCCAGTTGGTTGTATCTGTACCTGTAATGCCACTTGCCACTGATGAACCAAATACAGGGTCGGTTTCATCGGCATTGTTAAAATGGTATAAATCGCTGATTTGACTTTCGGTAATTGAAATGCCGGTTGATTTGTTCCATGCTCCAAATACGGGGTCAGTTTCGGTATAACTGTCTAATTTATTGTTCCAGTTGGTAGTATCTGTACCTGTAATACCACTTGCTACTGATGCTCCAAATACAGGGTCGGTTTCGTCGGCATTGGTAAAATGGTATAAATCGCTAATTTGACTTTCGGTAATTGAAATGCCTGTTGATTTGTCCCATGCTCCAAATACAGGGTCAGTTTCGGTATAACTGTCTAATTTATTGTTCCAATTAGTAGTATCTGCACCTGTAATACCACTTGCTACTGATGCTCCAAAAACAGGGTCGGTTTCATCGGCATTGGTAAAATGGTATAAATCGCTGATTTGGCTTTCGGTAATCGAAATGCCCGTTGATTTATCCCATGCTCCGAATACGGGGTCAGTTTCGGTATAACTGTCCAATTTATTGTTCCAGTAAGTAGTGTCAGTTCCTGTGATTCCACTGGCTATTGATGCTCCAAAAATAGGGTCGGTTTCATCGGCATTGGTAAAATGGTATAAATCGCTGATTTGGCTTTCGGTTATTGAAATGCCTGTTGATTTATCCCAGTCAGCAAATACAGGGTCGGTTTCGGTAATTCCGCCTGTTACTGTTTCCGCAGTTTTTGAATGTAAGGCATACGGTACGCTCAGCAATTGGCTTGTACCGGTAATGGTGTAATCTGATCCACCTTCCGGGTCGGTTTCAGTTTTTATGAAATATGTGCCGCTAGCCCAGTCTATGGTGCTAAAACCAGCTCCGCCGCCTATTTCAATGCTTACCAACCCATTTGCATTAGTAGTTGGTGTTTGGGTTTCGGTGTAAACTACCGTTCCATCTACCGAACCTTGCAAAATGGATATTTGCATACCTATTTGAGTATCAGTTACTAATTGATCACTACTGTTGCGAATTACTGCCTGATAGCTCATTTTTTCGGGGCTCTGTGCCCAAAGGGTTGCCGTTAATAATACGGCTGTTAAAAGTGTAAATGTTTTTTTCATACTATTTTATGCTTTAGGCATTTCATGAAATGTATTTACTGTTTAATAATCTTAAATTCTTTAATTGGTTGACTGCCTGAAATTACACCAGTACGGTCGTTCCTCCCTACGGCGTAAACTTTTACAAAATAGGTTGACGGAACATAAGAGTTCATGTCAATCTGAGTCTCTATGCCTGTCAGTTTTTTTGTTTGTAAAAGTTTTCCATTCATGTTAAACAGCTGAAAGTGTAAAGTTGAAAGTTCAAAGTCTTTCACTTCCAATGTAAGATAATCAGTAGTTGGGTTTGGATATGCTGTAACCGAAAGGTGTATGCCTTCGGCTTCTTCAATACCTGTTACAGCCGATATTTCATAAGGTTGCTGTACGCCTTCAGCCACCGAGCCGTTAGTGCCGGTTTGGGTTTGGTACGCAACCTGTCCAACGGAATAGCTCACCGTGCCTCCGCTGCCCGAAGCATCTCCGCCAGTTGCGGTTACGGCTTCCTGTGCTTGTAGTGTTGTTAGTCCAAGTCCTAACAAGAGTACGGCACTTAATCTTAATCGCTTGTGTCGCATTTTTGTTCTACTTTTTTGGGTTATTACTTGTGTTGATTTGTCGTTTTTACTCTGTTTGTCTGTGTCGTTGTTTTATATCTTATAAATTGCGGTTGTAGGCAAAACGGCAATAAAGTGATGGGCTCATTTCTGTGAACATTGGGCTGAAGTGTTATGGTAGGTTTATGGGGCATCGGCGTTTTCTGTTTATATTCAGTACACTAAGCTAAAAATTATTATTGAGTAAAACAAATTAAGAGTAGTTGTCGGTTGTCAGTTATCGGTTATCAGTTTGTTGGTTGCCTAAGCAACGTGTTGAAAGAAGAAGTTATTTGATGCTTGCAGCAACCAAATAACAATGTGTCGTTACAAACGACAGACAGTAAACCCCTTGTTACGCAAGCTAAACGAGTGGGAGGTTGGGTGTATTTTCTAAAAATGCAAAATCGGGCAACAACTATAACATCAAAAAACAGTTCGCCGAACCAATAAAAAAACCGTAACTACTCAACTTCTTTTTCGGGCATGTATTTTCAAGATTTCATAAAGCCTGATTTCCTTGCGATATTTGCAAATAAAAAGATCTCTGGGTGTGCTATTCGACTGTAAGAGGGTCTGAAATTTCAAACACAAAAACATCGGGGTGATTTGTTCATAACCCATACTCTACTTGTTGGTAAATAGCTTTTATTTGACGTTTTATAAAGGAAATAATTCTGCATATTT
>JAQIDF010000303.1 GCA_027858145.1 Prolixibacteraceae bacterium
AAAGCCTTAACATGGCGAATCATTGCCTCACTTACCACTTTTTTAATTGGATGGTTAGTTACCGGCAGCCTTAACTTTGGAATGGCCATAGGATTCGCCGATGTAGTCATCAAAATTGCTTTATACTACCTGCATGAAAGAGCATGGTATCATTCACAATTTGGAATTGTACATGGCGAAGGAAAAGTAGCAGCAGAGGCAAAACTTCAAAACAATAAGAAAGAAAAACACAATATGACCGGTACAGAAGGATGAGATTGAGACTGAAAACAGTTCTTTACTAACAACTTATTACAACAACTACATTATTTTTTAACAAGAATGACAACAATAACACCCACCCAAAACCACATTTACACAACTTTCGACAAAATAAAAGACCGTAACGCGAAGGAAATACACCTCAAGCAACGCGGAAAGGCAATCTGGTTCACGGGGCTTTCAGGCTCAGGAAAAACGACCCTGGCAAGCATACTCGAAAAAAATTATTTGAATACAACTATTTCTGCCAGATTCTCGACGGCGACAATGTTCGCTCAGGCATCAACAAAAACCTCATGTTCACCGATGCCGACCGTCTCGAAAACATCCGGCGTATAGCCGAAGTATCAAAATTGTTTATGAACTGCGGCATCATACTCATCTGTGCATTCATCAGCCCCACAAACGAAATGCGCAACATGGCACGCGAAATTATTGGCGACGACGATTTCCTCGAAGTGTTTATCAATACCCCCCTCGAGGTATGCGAACAACGCGACCCTAAAGGACTGTACAAAAAAGCACGGGCCGGCGAAATAAAAAACTTCACTGGTATAAGCGCACCATTCGAAGTACCCAAAAACCCGTTCCTCGAAGTTATAAACACCAACCCCGATATGGACGAAACCATACGACAAATGCTGCTCAAAATATTGCCCGAAATACGCTTCGACCCCACACAAAATTTATAAGTGGAAGGCAATCGAAGGCAGTTGAAATCGATGGAAAGCAATTGAAACACACCCAGGAACTCAGAAACTTATGAACTTAGGCACTTATGAACTCATAAACTTATGCACTTATGAACTCAGGCACTCATGAACTTTTTACCAATGCTGGGAGCTTTGCGACCAGTCCCTGCCTGTCCCGAGAATCGGGAATGAGTGAGGCACGAACGACATCGGGAACTAATTCACTAATGACTTAATAGACTTGATGGAATATTGGGCAAATGGAAACTTAGGAACTTAGCTACTCAGGAACTTTTTACTACTGACTAATGACTTAATAACAAATACCGTTGGTTGAAACCAACGGCAATTCATATGCTGCGGACAAGTTTCTTTGCCAATTTAGGTTTTTATAAAACTTCGATTGAGAAAGAAAATGTTGCCAAGTGGAATTACAATAACATCGGAGTCATCATATGAATTGCTCCCGACATTCGTCGGGACAGGCTGTCTGCTTCAGCTGACGGAACAGAGAACAATTGTTCATATGCTGCGGACAAGTTTCTTTACCAATTTAGGCTTTTATAAAACTTCGATTGAGAAAGGAAAAGTTGCCAAGTGGAATTACAATAACATCGGAGTCATCATATGAATTGCTCCCGACACTCGTCGGGACAGGCTGTCCCGATTCATCGGGACGGAACAAAGATAATCCCGTTAGTGCAGATTATATCGCATACAATATAAATTACAAACCCTCATAAAAAAATGATAATTTTTTCTCTGCGCTCTCCGCTCCTCTGCGGTTAAAAAACAAGTATTAATCGAATCCAAGCAACCTGCTAATGGCGCGATTTTATAACAAATAAAGCACGAGTTACAAACTCTCGCTATACGGGGTTTTAAATCAAATGACACAAAACCCAAAAGTTTCTTTGTTTTCTTAAAACAAGACACAAATTGCAAATATGTGCAAGCGAAGGCCAAAATAATAGTAGCTGCCGGTTCGCAGGTTTTAAAAGACATTGATTTTCCAGGCACTTACATTGGTTATCCTTTACGAAAAATTAGA
>JAQIDF010000367.1 GCA_027858145.1 Prolixibacteraceae bacterium
TTTTAGTAAAAACTTATAAAACGGTGCCGTGCTTTGCGAAATATTTGCAGTAAGTTGTTAAACCACAGCGTTCACACTCGGGCCGGCGGGCTTTGCAAACGTAGCGGCCATGCAAAATAAGCCAGTGATGTGCCTTGGCCACCACAGCTTCAGGAATGTATTTCATGAGTTGTTCTTCGGTTTGCAACGGGTTTTTGGCATTGGTAGATAACCCGATGCGTGCTGCCACCCTGAAAACGTGCGTATCAACAGCCAGTGCCGGCAAGTCAAACACTACTGATGCAATTACATTAGCCGTTTTGCGCCCTACCCCGGGTAATTTTTGCAGCTCTTTGATATCCGATGGTACAACCCCCTTAAACTCACTCATTAGCGTACTGGCCATCCCCACCAGGTGTTTAGCCTTGTTATTTGGGTACGAGCATGTACGGACATATTCAAAAACCTCATCGGTAGAAGCTCCGGCCAAAATTTCAGCTGCCGGAAAACGCTTAAAAAATTCAGGCGTAATAATATTCACCCGCTTGTCGGTACACTGGGCCGATAAGATTACGGCTACCAATAATTCATACGGGTCGTTATATATCAGTTCGGTTTCAGCAATGGGCATGTTTTCCTCAAACCATCCCAACACTTTCTCAAAACGTTCTTTCTTTGTCATAACATTTCAATTCTGAACACTTTACGGGTTGCACCGGTAATTTTAAATCGATCGTCAATGCGTTTTCCTACCACCCAAACTACTTTATTATCCGACATAAGCACCCAGGTGTTTTCCTTTTCAGGTATCGAATATTTTTCATCAATTAAAAAATCACTCAGCTTTTTAAAACCTTTCATCCCCAGAGGCCTGAAATATTCACCTTGCTTCCATTTCCGTAACACCAGCGGGAAATTCAACTTATGATAGTCGATAAGTGCTATCGCCGGGTTTTTCTCAATCCGGTATTCACTGTCATACGTTTCAACCCTGAGCTCCAAGCCTACCGGCTCTTTCAATCCCTTAATATCTTTAGAAATATAAAAGTATTGCTGCTGTTCCTCTTCTCTAAGGGTAGTAATAATCAGCTCGTTTCTATCGGTCACCAAACGGTGCGATGCCGAGAAAAATTGTTGTCCGGAGACACCATTCATTGATTCCTTAATTTCAGAAACCACCACACTATTAAACCCAAAAGGGTGCAACAATTCAAAAAGATAAGCCTGTAAGGGCTCGTAATTTCGGAGTTTCAGGGTATCAATACGCACCCAGTCTCCATCTGTGCACTCAACTTCCTTCCTGACCGCTTCAACCTTTTCATTATAAATCTGTTCTGTTTGCCATAAATAGGTAATGGTTTGCTGCAGGTTCTTTTTAAAAGCCGGGTTCAGACTTTCAAACTCAGGCAATATTTTATGGCGTATGGCATTGCGCTTAAACTTTGTATCGGCATTAGTATAGTCGGTGCAAAAATCGAGGTTGTTTTCACGCACATAGGCCTCAACATCCGCCCTGGTTGCAAATAATAGCGGGCGCACAATGTGGCCGGCTTTTGGCTTTATGCCCGACAAGCCTCGAATTCCAGTACTGCGTGTCAGGTTAAGCATAAAGGTTTCAAGCACATCATCCAAATGGTGCCCCACTAAAATAAAGTCGAAGTCATTTTCAGTCCTCACTTTCTCAAACCAGTTATACCGCAGTTCGCGTGCTGCCATTTCAATCGAAACCCCGTTTTCGGCAGCATATTCACGCGTGGGGAAAGAACTTAAGTAACACGGTACACCAAGCTTACCGGCCAATTCCTTAACAAACCGCTCATCATTATCCGAGTCGGCACCACGCAAATTGAAATTACAATGGGCAACCGCAAACATATTGGGCAGCCTGTTCACAAGGTGCGTTAAAGCCACCGAATCGGCGCCCCCGCTAACCCCCAGCAACAACTTGTGCGACGAATCGAACAGGTTTTTACGTTTAATAAATTCCAGAAACCGGCTATACACAACGATATGTTTAAAATATATTATTTAACTTGTTGAACATTTTCTACAATCTTCAGTACCACCTCAACCGCTTTTTCCATCGACTCAACAGGTACAAATTCATATTTACCATGAAAATTATGGCCGCCGGTAAACACGTTGGGGCACGGCAATCCCATATACGACAAGCGTGCACCATCGGTCCCGCCCCGTATGGCTTTTATTTTCGGTTTAATGCCGCACGCTTCCATGGCCTCTTTGGCAATATCAACCACGTACATTACCGGCTTAATTTTTTCGAGCATGTTGTAATACTGATCTTTCATATCAAGCTCTACCGTTCCATCACCATATCGCAAGTTTAAATGATCGACAATGCTCTTAACCAGAGCCTTTCTCTTTTCAAAAAGATCGTGGTTATGGTCACGCACAATAAACTCCATATTCGTTTCTTCCACTTTACCACTTATCTCCATCAGGTGGAAAAAGCCTTCGTAGCCTTCGGTGTGCTGAGGTATTTCATTGGCTGGCAACATATTTAAGAACTCCTGCGCCACCAGCATCGAGCTTTTCATTTTATTTTTGGCAAAACCCGGATGCACAATACGCCCGTTAATTTTTACTTTAGCAAATGCAGCGTTAAAATTCTCAAATTCAAGCTCACCAATCTCGCCCCCGTCAAGTGTATATGCAAAGTCGGCTCCAAATTTTTGCACATCAAAAAAGTCGGCCCCCTCGCCAATCTCTTCGTCGGGCGTAAAGCCAACCTTAATTTCACCATGCTTAATTTCGGGGTGTTGCACCAGGTACTCCATAGCTGTAACAATCTCGGCCAGGCCGGCCTTATCGTCGGCACCCAGCAAAGTATTCCCGTCGGTCGTTATCAGTGTTTGCCCCTCGTATTTCAGTAATTCAGGAAACACTTCAGGGTCTAGCTCAATGCCTTTTCCGGCATTCAATACAATTTTCCCGCCGTCGTAATTCTCAACAAATTGCGGGTTAACACCCTTCCCCGAAAAATCAGAGCTCGTGTCAACATGAGCCACAAAGCCTACCACCGGCACTTTCGCATCAATATTCGATGGCAAAGTAGCCATAATGTACGCTTTATTATCCCCTGAAACATCCGATAAACCAATTGCCTTTAGCTCTTCAGCTAATTTTTTGGCAAAATCAAGCTGGGTTGGTGTACTGGGGTGCAAACCACTCTTCGGGTCCGAGGTGGTTTCAACTTTAATATATTCAAGAAAACGATTAACAACTTTTGACATGTCGTGTTTAAATTGGTTCAACTTACAAAATAAGCTAAACAATGAAAACAGGCAAACAACATCGATAAAAATAATTTGGCGGCCTTATCGGTCTACAGGTACTGATATGTATATGTGGCTTTTCCTGTTCCTGAGGTTCTTCAATTTCGTTACATTGTGTGAATATGAAAAAGATTACTAATGCAATAAAAAAAACTTTTCATTTCATTTGGCTTTAAGGGTTTTCAACATGAAAAGTAAACAAAATAAAAGAAAACTCAAATAAATAACATATTTGTTATAAAAACACTTGCGTTATTATAACAAATACGTTATTTTTGTGTTGTCAAGTTCATTGATATGCAAACAAAAGATCGAGAGTAATTAAATTTAGTATTGATGAAATATTCTAATTTAATTAAAATACTGGAAGCCGATGGTTGGTACTTACACAGTTGTAAAAAACACCGTAAATACAGGCATCTAGTAAAAAAGAATCAGTTGATTGTGCCTTTTCATTCTGGTGAAATACCGAAAGGCACTGCAAACAGAATTCTGAAAGATGCGGGGCTTAAATAGCCCCGCTTTAAAATATGTCGCAATATTTTCTTAAAGTGTAAACAAATCAATCAATTAAAAACAAGTGTTATGAAAAAATCAATGGAAATTGAGAAAAAAGCGACTCTAATTCTTGAAAAAAACGGAACTGAATACTGGGCTTCAATATTAGAGCTACCTGGTTGTTACTCCGTGGGGAATTCTATTGACAATGCAGTTAATAATGCCCATGATGCTGTCAAGGAATATCTTGAAGATGTATCAGAAGAAGAAATTGATCCTTTATTCGTTAATTCAAATTTAAAATTCATTATCAAATATGACTTACAAGTCTTTTTTGAAAAATTCAATTTTCTAAACAAAACGGCAGTTGCCAAAAAAGCAAAGATAAATTCAAGTTTATTGCGACAATATGCTAAGGGAATTGCATTTGCAAGCGAAAAGCAAAAAGAAAAAATTGAAAATGCTATTCATCAATTAGCAGAAGATCTTTTAGAAGCAACAATCTAAAAACGACAAAAGAGGCTGTCTAAAAAGATTATGCAGTCTTCTTTAATTGTCTGATTTTGTTGTGATGTTAACATATATTATTATACTTGTATTATGACAAGTCGTTCAAAAAAAGAGCCTCCAACGGAAGCTCTTTTTGCTTTTATTAATTTTAAAAATTGCGCTACAATTTTTAACTTTCAATAAGTTGTGGCATATAACATGCCAAAAGTCCGAGATATTCTTCTACCGTTTTGTTTTTGGT
>JAQIDF010000423.1 GCA_027858145.1 Prolixibacteraceae bacterium
AGTAACTAAAAAGCGAGCCCCCCTTTAGGGGGATCGGGGGTACATGACCGGAAAAGAGAAACATATCATCACAACCTTTATAGGAAGCCTTATCAGGTTTCTGCTGACCTTGCTATGTCGCATTACAGCAAGCAAAAGGCTTCTTTCTCTGTCGTCTCTACATTTATCAGAAGACGGAAGAAAAAGAGGGGGTATTTCCTTGCTATCTGGTATTACAGTAACAAAAAAGCTTTTTCCTCCCCTTTGGGGGAGGTTAGGAGGGGGCTTACTTCTCCTCTCGGTCACCGCTATGGCTCAAACTCCGGTTGAAATACCCAATCCCGACTGGCCGCTCGACAGCGTAATCAACGGTTCGGTACACAAATTTACTGTGCAGGGCGACTCAGCTTACGATCAACCCTCGAGGTTCGTGTGGAATGTAGAAGGCGGGCGATTATTTTTTGAAGAAGAACTTATCAGCATGGCCGGCGATGGCGTAACCGACACGGTGCCTGGTAATGCCAATAATGCAACTACCATGTGGGTAGTGTGGGACAGCTTTACCACGCCGCTCGATACCGGTTATGTGTATGTACACGAAATATCGGCAGCAGGTTGTGAGCGTTTCGACGATGACCCCGGCAAGTACCAGGGCATGCGCATTAAAGTATCGGCGCCACCCGATGTTCTTTTTCCCGAACGATACACCGAAACATGTTCTTATGAATCGGGTGTAAACGTGCCAATCGTAATTGAAGGAATGCCACCTTTCGATTTAATTTACAAAATCGATGGTGAGGAGTTTGAAAAACATATAGTGCAGGACGATTTATTGTTTAAAGGCGATACAAGTTATATTAATATATTTATTGATGAATATGTTGGAGCAACCGAAGATATTGAAATTTATCTTGAACTAATAGAGGCATCAAGTGGAGGTGTGAAGGGATCACTACTTCAATATCGTGAGCATACTGTTCATGCATATCGCCGACCGGCTTCTACAGTAATACGGCCCGATTGGATCCAGATTACCCAAGGAGAGTTGCATACGGTTTATCTCGAAGAATTGGGTGAAAGTCCGGCAACATACCTGTGGGATATTTACAGGGTCGACAACAGTGAACTGGTTTATTCAGAAGAAAGTGGCATTGATGCATTTAAAGATATTACTTTTAATTTTGAGCCCGGCAGTTATTATATACTTTCGCAGTATATTTCTGAAAACGGATGTATGAGTTTGCCGGATACGCTTGAGATTGAAATGTACGGAGTGCCTGTTATTTCATTTACCGGTGAAGATTATATAGGTTGTTCAGAGTCGTCAATTGTTCCGAACGAGTTCATTGAATTTGGTGTAAATTACGAAGGGGCATTAACCTATAGTTTTACTTATGTTATTTACGATTATAATGATAATGAAGTACATAGGGAGCCGCTGGAAAATATTACATCAAACGAATTTGATATACAAATAGAAAATACCTTTATTAACGATGCACTGCCTCAGCAAGACCGTGAATGGAAAATTGTTATACTTGAGAACAGTGCCGAAAATGAAGAAGGAGTTGGCATATTGGTTAAAGATGGAGAACGTATCATTACCATCCATCCAAAACCTATAGTGCATGAAGATATAGATTTTGCAAATTAAACCCCTGCCCCCGTTCGGCTGAGACTTCGGCGTGAGCTCAGTCGAACGCTCAGGTCGAAGCCTGAAGGGGGGATGGATCGTAACAAAGAAGAAGGGGCACGTTCTATGAAATTGTTTATTAGGGAATTGAATTTCGTTTATAAAAGTTTTGAAACGGAAAAAATTCAACAGATTGCTTCTCCCGATTTCGTGCCTCATCGGGATCGCAATGACGGACATGTTGAGAGGAGCTGGTGAATGCATTGGCGGCGAAGCCGCCAATGCATTCACCCCCACTTTATGAAACAGTCGTCATTGCGAGGAGCCGACTTTAGGGAGGCGACGAAGCAAACTGATAGCAGAACATCTCCCGCTAAATTGGAGAGTGTATTTTGGATGTAAAAAATAAGTAAAAAGTAAAAATAGAAACAGGACAAATAAAATAACCCGTAACAGCGAAGCGAGTCTCCCGATGTACATCGGGGACGGGGGGTAGAAATGAAACACATATACAAACATATCGTACTAACCATTGCAACCATCATGATGGTACTGGTTTCAACAGCGCAAATTAAAACGCGCTATGTTGAAATTGGGTCTACTCATGCTTTGTCGATAAACGAGAATACCGATTATCGGTTCGAATGGACTATTCAAACACCGTCGGGTGGAATGATTTCCGTAAGTAGTAATACGGCACGTACCGAAAATGTTGTTTGGGATCAGCGCGGAAGGTATCATGTTACCGTGGTTCCATTACTCGACTCAATCGATTGTTATGGTGAAAATGTGAAAATGGATGTGGTGACCCTCGACTATCTGTCGCTTCATACCTTCGATGATGTTTATTATACAACCATCAATGCAACCGTTAGTGGCGATATAAGTGCAAACGATTTTGACGAACAAGGTAGTCAGATTTTTTATAATCCAACTCCGGTAAGCCAGCCTGAACATGGAACACTGGATCTCGGGATTGATGGTACATTTACGTATACACCTGACAACGATTTTGAAGGTGTCGATGAGTTTGTTTATGAAGCTTTCGTGCGTGAAGGAAGTGACAACGAGATGTACTCAAACTCAAAAGTAACCATAGTGGTGCAGGACGATGTGCGTCAGTCAGATTTGTATATCGAGAAAACAGGTCCTAAAAAAGCACTTTACGGGCAAACCATTCATTATTCAATTAAGCTTATCAATAACGGGCCTCATGTTGCTCAAAATGTAATGCTGAAAGATACACTGGCTTTTGGCTTGTTCGATGCTCAATACAAAATTGGCAATGAACCACCTTACCTGCCATGGAATGATTCTTTAAAATTTGAAACCATGGGTATTGGCGATTCAATCGTATTGTATATTCGTACGGTCATCAGTCCTAATGCCCCTGATGCTATTTATAACCAGGCCATAACGTGGTCCGAAACATTTGACCCCAACTATACGGACAACGATTCAATATGGCCCATCGAAATTTCTTCGATTTATGCCGATTTACCCGGACAGGTACATGTGGCGAGTTGCGAAACATATATCTTACCCGGCGACAGCAGCGATGCAAATATCGAAATCGAAAGTTATGAATGGACACCGTCAACCGGTTTAAGTGATACAACGATTTCAAATCCTGTGTTCACACCCGATGCCAGCACGTATGGCAAAAGTATTGAGTATATTCTCACTGTTACCGACGAAAATGGTAACCAGGCGCAGGATACGATAGAACTGGTAGTGGCTAAACAGCCACTGGCAATCATTGAAGCCGATACCTTGTACAAAGATTTGGATACAAACATTGTAATTGATGGATCAGGGAGCAAAGGTGGCAATGGCTTATCATTTGATTGGTCAACAGCCGACGGCCAGGTAGAAAGCAACCCTTATACCGACTCCATCATCGTGAGTTCAACAGGTACCTATCATCTCGAGGTTATTGACCGTTTCGGTTGTTATTCACTCGATTCAGTGGTGGTATTGTTGCAGTCTTATCCGCCAGTTGTAATTAACGACAGTATTTCAATTGTGGCCGGCGATACTACCGTATTGCCCAATTTTGGGGTTGATTATCTTGCACTGGCTGTTGATCCCGGCCAACAACAAGATTATCTTGAAGCATTACCTGATTCTAACCTCAATGTACTTTATAACGATTACGACCTGAATGGTTTCGATCTTGAAGTTACTGAAATAGTCACACCTCCTTCTTCCGGATTTATTTCATATAATTGGGATTCAACCGGGCAGTTTATCATTGTACCTGATTCCTCATTTTGGGGAAGCGATAGCCTGCAATACCGGGTATGTAATAACGGACAACCTGTAAAATGTAGTACAGCATGGGTTTATATTAATAGTTTACGTCCGCCACTTAGTGCCGATGTAAAAATTGTTAAAACAGGTGAAAATATTAAAAGTAACGACGGGCAGGATATCGCATTCTGGGGCGATACCATTCATTATCGCTTACAGGTAACCAATAGCGGTCCTGATACCATTTCAACGGTTACAATTACAGATGTGATAAATTCCGGTTTTCTGAATCCGCAGTATTCAATAAATAATGAACCCGTTTGGAATGAATGGCCGCTGAACGACCGCTTTGTATTCCCCAACAGCATTAAGCCCGGTGAAGATACTTTGAATATCCAACTGAAAGCTTATATACGCGAAGAAGCTGAACGTTTTATAACCAATAAAGCATACATTGAAACCGAAATCATCGAGAATTATTTGTTGAACGATACCTCAATTGTGACCACAAAAATTAAAGAAGCGGTACTGGCCGATGCCGGCCGAGATACATTGCTGGGGTCATGTATTGATGACCTTATACTGGACGGATCAGAAAGTATTGGCGAAGATATTAGTTTCAGTTGGTCGCCGGTTAATCATGCCCAAAATCATCTTACAGATGCCGACACGCCAACCCCTGTGTTTATTAATCCTGGAATTCAGGGAAATTACTTATATGAACTTGCTGTAACCGACAATGATAACATTACCGTTACCGATACCGTATCCATTACTGTGATACCACCACCCAAAGCAATGGCTGTAAATGATTATTACGAAATTATTGCGGGTGACACTATCGGGTTAGATGGAGGCGCATCACAACCTTCAAAGTATATTGTTTCTTACAAATGGGAAGCCATCAGTGGAAATATTATTCCGGGAACAGAAAATCAAAGGGTTACTGCAATTGATGCTGTAGGAGACTACCGTCTTATCGTTACCGATATTGCCGGGTGTAAGGATACTACCATTGTGCCGGTTTACCTGTTTTACTATGCCCCGGTAACCATTCCCGATTATTATAGTACAAAATTAGGACAAACTTTAAGAGGTAATTTACTGGATAACGATTTCGACCCCAACCAGGATATCTTTGGAGAAAATTTTCAGTTGACAGCTAAGCCTGCAAGTTTCACTACGCCTGAAGGAGCACAAGTAACAATAGAAAGTAATGGCGATTTTGTCCTTATCCCCGGAGGTGCATATCAGGAAGTAGTAAGTTTTACATATGAAGTGTATAACGATGCTGAACTTTCTAAAACAACCGTGGGATATGCCAGAATAACAGTAAACCTGAATGTCAATATTGCCCGACTGAATATACACAAACAAGCTGTTAACCGTTCCGTTTTAATTGGTGAACGACATGCGGCCAGGTTCGAGATTAGCATAACAAATGTAGGTCCCGATTTAGCAGAAGATGTATTGCTAACCGATAGTTTACCTGAATATTTCAGAAATGATGCTGTTGCTATTGTTGAAAACGGCAGGGAAGAACCATTTAGTGGCACATTAGAGCTTAACGATATAGAATCGGGCGGAACAGTAAACGTTGAGATTCGCGCTACAGTTGGCGGAGGCGCACCAAAGCATTTATTTAATGCAGCCATGTCATCATCCCCAATTTTTGATGATCAATTTGATTGGGATATTATTGCAACCCGTAACGTTGATACAACATCAGTTATTACCGAGAGTAATTTATTTGCTGATGCTGAGCTGGTTGAGCGTTTTGATGACAACAAGAGTGATGGTATTATCGGGCGGTGTGATTACATTTCATACCTGACAGCTGAAAATAGTGAACCTGAAGATGGTATAAACGGCTGGTCGTGGAGCCCGGGTGAATACCTGATTAGTGATTCTACCCAAAGAGTAAATTTTAATTACGATAACTTACCCGATAAAGACACTATTGTGAATTTTAGGCTTACTGTGAGTATTGATGGAGGTGAATATGCTTTTGACAATGTAGATGTACATTTTTCACAAAAAGTAATTGCTGATGCCGGCCCTGATGTGAAAATAAATGAAGATGAAGTTATCTACATTGATCAGGCAACCGCACAGGGATCCGAAATAGAAATTAAGTGGTTTAAGTACAATTTTGATAATACGAAGTCAGTATTGACAGAATTTAATAATGATAATGAATTACAACCTGTTATCAGGGAAACAGGAAGATATGAACTGCAAGTGACTGATAGACATGGGTGCATCGATTCTGATGTGATAACCGTTAAACAAAACAGCCTCTACCTGGTCGACGATATTATAAATGTAGTGAAGGGCGATACCATTGTCGGGAATGTATCCACAAACGATTTTGATCCCGAGGGCGATAGCATTTACTATACGACCTATGCTGATGGACCGGCTGTTGATGATTTACTCATTGATCCTGCTAATTCAGGTTTTTTGAAATCAGTAAACGCTGTTGTTGATGTAATTGGAGAAGATGGTTCATTTGTATATGTTGCTCCTGATGATTTTGTAGGATATACCTATTTTACTTACGAAGGGTGCGATGATAATCATCCCACGAATATGTGCAAAGAGGGTACAGTACATATTCGTGTTGTTGATATTGATGGAACAAATACACCACCAGTGGCTAACCCCGATTATTTGTTTGCTAATCAAGGCGATACCATTCGGACAAATATTTTAGCAAATGATTACGACCCCGATGGCGGTGTTGTTACTGTTGAAGATATTGTGACAGATCCTGCAAAAGGTCAAATCCTTTATTCGGATGGGGTCGGGAATATTGTATATGTGCCAAACATGAATGCTACTGGTACCGATCAATTTGTATATCAGGTATGCGATAATGGAACCACTACCGGGTGTAATACTGCCCGGGTAATAATTGAAATACATAAAATTCCACAGGAAAATCACCCTCCGGTTGCCGGCGACGATGCCTATTTTGCAGTAGAAAAAGCAATTGAAGGCAATATACTTGATAATGATTATGACCCCGATGGTGATGCATTTTCTTTGATAAGGGAAATCATTGAAGGGCCTTATCATGCCGATAGTTTTAGTCTGAACCGCGACGGATCATTTACATATATTCCAAAGCCGGGATTTGAAGGCACCGATCAAATTGTATATCAAATACAAGAATCAGCCGGAATGTCACCGCTTAGTGATATGGCAACTGTTTATATCCTGTCACTTTCTGAAGATCGGTACAAAACTGATGTGATAATAACTAAAACAGCGGTTGAAGAAAAGTTGTCAGGACAATACATAGTATATGATTTAAAGGTAAAAGTTGACGGGCCAACGCTTGCCAATGACATTATTTATATTGATGAATTGGATTCTGTACTTACCGATGCTCAATTCTCTGTTGACAACGGACAAACATGGTCTGCATGGACAGGGCAATTCCATGTTGATCAGATGATGTTATTTGAAGAAAACACGATAAAAGTGAGGGCACGTGTTCCCGATATTTATGCCGGCGATTTATATAACACCGCTTGTGTAGAGCATGACATGGGCGAAATGAACGAAGATAATAACTGTCACGAAATTTCAACAGGTATATATCAACGGGTTATTGCAGATGCCGGGCAGGATACTACTATTGGTTATTGTGCTGTTGATGGAGATTTTTATGTTGATGCATCAAACAGCTTAGGTATGAGTTCCCTTGAGTATTTATGGGTGTCTGAAAAGGCTGATGTACAAAATCCGGACTCAGAACAAACATCCATCACTGCCAACCCCGGAACGGTAAACGAAATAATGTTAGTGGTGTCAAGCAGTATTAATGGTTTAACCGATTCCGATACAGCTTATGTAAATGTTACCGTTGCCAGAGAAACTCAGGCATGGGCAGGTAACGATGTTTGGCCTGAAAATGCAGACCCGGTGTTGTTTGATGGAAGCTCAAGCACAGGTCCTGAAGGTGGTCTGGATTATTCATGGTGGATTTACGACAGTGAAGGAAATGTAGAAGTGTTAGGAGAATCAGCAACAATTGAAGTGAACAAAACAAACGATTATTATCTGACAGTGACCGACAAGTTTGGATGTACCAGTACAGACATGGTTCATGTTGGTTATCCGGTTGATCCGTATGAAGCTGTTGACGATCATGTCGAAACCTATCAACAGGAAGAAATTGATATTAATATATTGGCTAATGATCTGATCGATGAAGATGATGAATATGATTATGAGCTCTTGATTATACTGGATTATCCAGAGCATGGAGAGCTCGTTGTAAATCCGTACGATTCAATAGTAACTTATATTCCTGAACCGTATTATTTTGGGCCTGATACTTTTAGTTATCAGATGAGTACTATAAACAATTTTACTGATAATGCAACAGTATATGTTGATGTTTTGCAAAAGTTGCCGGTCATACCCGATGGTTTTTCACCGAATGCTGATGGTATAAATGATTACCTGATTATTGAAAATATTGAATTGTATCCCGAAAGTAGTATTACCATTTTCAACCGGTGGGGTAACGTTATTTACGAGAAAACACCATATTTAAATGATGAGCCATGGGATGGTGTAGCTAATCAGGGAATCCGTATCGGAAACGGAGTAGTGCCAACCGGTGTTTATCTGTATATTGTTGATTTAGGCGATGATGACCGTTTGAGCCAGAAGGTATATAAAGGGAATTTATATATTGCAAGTGATAATCGAAGATAGAAAAGTGTGAACGTGAAATTTAAAAAATACATATTATTCATCACTGTTATGTTGTTGGGCATTGCCGCTCATGCACAACAAGAGACCATGTATACACAATACATGAATCAATTGTTGTCGATAAACCCGGCTTATGCCGGTGCCAAGGGTGTTACCAGTGCCAGTATAATTGCCCGTGAACAATGGACGGGATGGGAAGGTAATCCAAGTACACAGACTATATATGTTCATTCTCCTTTAAATAACGAAACTGGTGTAGGAGCTTCGATTGTGAATGATAAGATTGGTCCTGTAAGTAAGACAGATATCTATGGAGATTATTCCTATACAATAACATATCCCAACAAAGTATATCTTTCGTTTGGATTAAAAGCGGGGGTTAGTTTTTATCAGGCGCAATTAACTAATATGACTTTAACTGAACCCGGAGATCCGTCTTTTGCAGTTGATATAGCCCGGAATTTTATGCCTAATGCCGGAGTCGGTGTCTATTTATCAAGTCCCAGCTATTATTTGGGTTTGGCTGTACCTAAGCTAATTTCAAACAAAATAACCATTGAAGATGTAGCAAGCGGGGCTGTTAGTAAGCAATCTATACATGCTTTTTTTATGGGGGGATATGTGTTTGATATTAATAGATTTTTTAAATTTAAACCCTATTTCATGGTAAGGGGAACATTGAATTCTCCATTATCTATTGATTTGACCGGACAATTTGTTATATTTGAAAGGCTATGGCTTGGAGGCACCTATCGTTTTGGAAATGCTTTTGGTATTATGGCTCAGGTAAAAGTTAGCGATCAGTTGAAAATAGGTTATGCATTTGATTATACCACAACAGCGTTATCGAGTTATAATGCAGGTGGTACACACGAAGTTTTTATAGAGTTTGATTTCAGTTTTGGTCGTGGTAGAGTTCGTTCACCTCGATATTTTTAATATTTTTGTATTATGTGGAAGGAATTTAAGAAACATATAGGTTTAACATTGCTGGTTTTGATGTTAGCTGGTTTTGCTCAGGGACAGCGCCTGACTATTAAATTAGCCGATAGAGCATTTCATGATTTTTCCTGGAATGAGGCAATTGATTTATATCTCTATGCTCATGAAAAAGACCCTGAGAATGTATATGTCATCCGTAAATTAGCCGATAGCTACAGAAATCTTGGAAATACAGAAGAGGTTGAACAATGGTTGAATTTTCTTATCGAAATGGGTGAAGAAGAGCCGAACGATCTTTTTCATTATGCGATGTCACTTAAAAGTAATGGTAAATACGAAAAGTCTGAAGAATACTTAGAAATGTATGCCCAATTGAGGCCTGAGGATGGCCGTGTTCAACTTGAGCAATCGTTGCTTGATTATGTTAATTTTCTGGTGCAGGATTCTTCCCGGTTCATTGTTGAAACGGTTCAGTTTAACACAAAAGGTGCAGACTGGGGATCCGAATTCTACAAAAATCGTATTGTTTATGTATCAACAGGAGACCCGGAACAAAGCCGTGATTTAAAATACAATTGGGACAATCTTCCTTTCCTTGATTTGTATAATGTTACTGTTGATGAATATGGAAATTACTCTGACCCCGAATTATTCGCAAAAAATTTAAAAACAAGTTTTCATGACGGGCCTGCTACGTTCGATGAAAGCAGGAACAGAATGTATTTCAATAGTAACCGAACAACAAGAAATGTAGCCCGGGAGGCTGAAGAGAATAATTTACAGATCTACTATGCCGACTACGAAGGTGGTAAATGGGTAGAAAAAGGTGGTTTTAAACACAACGATGAACGGGATAATTACCGTCATCCATCAATAAGTACCGAAGGAGATGTGCTTTATTTTTCTTCCGATCGTCCGGGTGGTAAAGGTGGAAATGATATATGGTGGTGCCGTATTGTTAATGGAGAGTGGAGTGAACCAGTAAATCTTGAAGAAATTAACACTGAAGGTGAAGAAGTTTTTCCATTTGTTGCCCCTGACGGTGTATTGTATTTTGCATCAAATGGTAAAGGCGGAATGGGTGGACTTGATATATACATGGCATTGCCCGACCGTGGCGTATTTACAACTGTTGAAAATATGGGGTACCCGATTAATACTTCAAGTGACGATTTTGGTCTTGTGCTAGATGAGGATGGCATGAGCGGGTATTTCTCATCTGACCGTCCGGGTGGTTTAGGATACGACGATATTTATCATGTTGATATTTTATGGATACCTGTACAAATTAGAGGTGTTGTACGTGATAAGATTAACACTTTTGAGGTTGCAGGAGCAAAAATAGCTTTGTTGGATGAGAATTTAGATACCGTTGATGTTGCTGTTTCTAAACAGGATGGTGAGTTTGTTTTTAGTGCATATAAGCAAAGGAATTATAAATTGATTGTTAGTAAAGAGGATTATAACCCAAGTGAAAAAGATATTTCAACTTATAACAAACTTCCTAATGAAAAAATTCCGGTTGAAGTATTTATTGAAATGGACTTTGATGAAATGGCAGCGGGGGGGTTGGAACCTCTAAGCTTAGAAGAGATGGATGGAAAGCAGCTGCAGATTATTCAAATTGAACATATTAATTATGCTTTTGATAGCGACAGGATTTTACCCGATGCTGCTGAAATACTAGATGACATCATTAATTTGATGAATGAATATGACGATCTTGAGATAATTATTGAATCGCATACCGATAGTAAAGGTAGCGATGAATATAACCTGAAACTTTCAAAAGAAAGAGCAGCTTCTGCTTATGATTATTTAGTTAGGCAAGGCATTGAACCTGATATAATAGAATATTCTGGTTATGGTGAAACACAACTGCTTAACCATTGTGATGATGGTATTGAATGTAATGATGAAGAACATGCCATAAATCGCAGATCAATTATAAAAGTAATAAGAAGGGGGCCAATCAAAAATAAACGTAACACTCGTGGAATGTTTTATTTCTGATGATAACTTTAAAAAAAACACCAAAGATCGCTTAGATTGCAGAGACAACAATGAATAAGCTCTGCGCTCTCTGCTTCTCTGGTGTTTTGAAAGCCAATATTTAGTAATTTAATTTGGATCACTTCATAATTGGGGTGGACATATAATTAAGCTGTATTCATCGAAAAAATTGCCACGAATGCTCGAATATTATTCCGATGGCAATTAGGAATTTATTTCGTGTTTATTTTATCATTCGTTTGTAGTTAAGTTTTAGCTCTCCAAAGTTTACGATCAATGAAAGTTTACATTCTGAAACACATTTTATAATATTAGACATTACTATTCGGGCATTCGTGGCTTTAATTTTGGGGGGGGTAATAAATTACAACAGTTTGTTTATATTTTTTAAGCCATTGACAATGAGTTGTTTATAATCCTATGGAATATTTGTCTAAATTGCTGATATTTAGCGTATTGCAAACAATTCTATTGTCTCATGTCTAAAATCTAACGATCTATTGAAATTATAAAAATAAATTCATCCACCCTAATCTTAATTTGATCTAAAGCGACCTTGTTTTTGGAATTTTCGAAAGCAATGTTAAAAAAATGTTAAAACAGTATGGATTAGTGAAACTATTGGGGGGTATGTGTAGTTATAACTGTATTAAAAGTGAACCTCTAAATAGTTAAGTCATGAAAAAAAATGTTTTATTATTTACACTAACATTAATTATTCCTTTATTATTGGTAGGACAGGATTTTGTTAAGTTGAGCGGTATTGTTACCGATGCTCACAATGGTAAAGTTATTGTAAATGCCGACGTTTTTATTGAAGTTGAAAAAACGGGAACCTTGACAAATTCAAAAGGGGAATATGTTTTGTACTTATTGAAAGGAGAATATGATATTGTATACTCTGTAAAAGGATATGAGAAGTATACCACAAAATTAAATATTACAGAAGATTTTGTTCAGCTTGTGGAGCTAAGGCAAAATGACAAAATAATGAATCGTAGTTCAATTTTTGCCGGATGGAATATTTTCAATGGGGATAATGAAGAGAAATTAACAATGAAAGGGGATTGATTCCGGAAAACATAAAGTTTAAGGGTAATATTAATTCTCTTCTTCCATCTCCTTTAATACTTTTTCTACTTCATCCTGGGTTTTGTATATTTTATTTTTACAGAATTTTAGAAGGTAAGTAACCCTTTTTACTTTATCGGATAAAATATCAACATCAGGCTCTTCATTTTCAATACTGGTTAAAATTTCCTCAATTTCTGTAATTGCTTCCCTGTAGCTTATTCTTTTCTGTGGCATATCTTATATTGTTTCTTCAAAGTTAAGAGTTAAAATATAAAAAAAAACATTGTTGTCTGGTTAAAACTATGGATTGCTTCGCAAAGCTCGCAATGAAGCGGGAAGCAATCTTTTCAAATATAATTATCTTTTACCGGACAACAGTGAAAAAAAAACGTATCTGTGTTAAAATTTTATTGACGTTTATCGTCTTATTTCTGCCGATAATCGATAATAACCTGTCGTTCGTCTACAAATCGTGTATATGGTGTAACATTAGGAGGTTTCTGACGTCTTAATAAGTGAAACAAATTTAATAATAACCACTTAAATACGATAGTCATGAAACGAGTTACATTTATTTTAGCATTGGTATTAACGAGTATTGTAAGTTTTGCGAGTTATGCTTCTGTAAATTCTCTGCAAGGAGATAGTAATACTTCATTCGGGAAGTATAAAATCACTGCCTCCGATCAGTATGTTGTTATTGATAACGTAGCATATCAAACATGGAAATTGAACTACGAGAAAAGTTCCGAAGAGTATTGTGTGTTTTATGCTCCCGGAATTGAAGGACAATGTTGTTTTATTGTTCGATGCGCTGAAGAATTTGAAGTGCAATATTCAAAAGACAAAAACGGGTTTGGTGTGCGCATGGTAGATCCTGAAAAAAGGACAATGAACAAGAAAGAAGCCATGAAAGAAATCAACTTTGAAAAGTTTTCAAAACAGATGGTATTAACCACCAAAAACAAAACGGTAGAAGAATATCTCGGACTTTTGGCATGTTATATGCCACAACTTATTGAAAGTTAAAAATTGTAGCGCAATTTTTAAAATTAATAAAAGCAAAAAGAGCTTCC
>JAQIDF010000485.1 GCA_027858145.1 Prolixibacteraceae bacterium
CAATACTTACATTGTTGAGCTAGACCTTTCATCAGTTGAGAAACAAGCACAACAACTTGTTGAAGTTTATCCTAACCCAACATCAGGTACTGTTAACATCAGTGGTGTTGAAGCTGGAAATACAATACGCGTTTTCAATAATGTAGGACAAAATGTATTGAACATGAAAGCTGGTGCAAGCAAAGTTACAGCACCTCTTCATGGTCAGCCTGCAGGTATTTATATGATCATCGTTAACGATGGCGCACAAGAAGTTGCTAAGTTTAAGTTGATTAAAAAGTAATGCTTATAAAATGATTTCAAAAAAAGAGCTTGCATTTGCAGGCTCTTTTTTTTTACATTTTTTTGTTGATCTTAATAATACGCCACCCGAGATATATTTCAAGATATCCTAAATACTTATAATTTCTTATTCTCATTTTTATAGTGTTTATTTGATTAAAACAAACCGATATAAGCAATTGCTAAAAAAGTAAAAAATTATCTTTGACTAAAGATTGTAAAAAAGAAAAAATGAAAGCAATTATTCAAAAAGAACAAGGAGGAGAGCTTTTTGTTGAAGAACAGCCAATACCAAAGCCACAACACGGTGAGGTACTGGTAAAAATGAGCTATGCTCCCATAAATCCATCAGATCTCAGTCAACTTAATGGCACCTATGCCAACAATCCACAATACCCATTCATACCCGGGATCGAAGGAAGTGGTAAAGTAATTGAATCGGGTGGCGGGTTAATTGCAAACCTCAGGAAAGGTAAAAGAGTTGCATGTACATCTGCTAAAGGAAAAGGCGGCACATGGGCAAAATATATTGTAACTCCGGCAACAAATGTTATACCCCTGCCACGAAAAACAAATAACATGCAGGGGGCAATGCTAATTGTGAATCCATTAACCGCCATAGCTTTTTTGCAAATAGCTAAAAAAGGAAAGCATAAAACAATTGTTAACAACGCTGCAGCAAGCACTTTAGGAAAAATGCTGATAAATCTCTGTAAAAAAGAACACATCAACCTTATCAATATTGTTCGCAAGGAAAAACAAGCCGACGAACTTGAAAAAAATGGAGCTAAGTATGTACTGAATTCAAATGACAATGACTACAGTGAGAAACTTACCAAACTTACAAAAGAGCTTGGGGCTACATTATTTTTAGATGCCGTAGGAGGCGCCGAAACATCAGCATTAATAGCTGCAGCCCCCAAAAACAGCACGATCACGCTTTACGCCAATCTCTCGGAAGAACAACTTTGTGTTGATTCACGAGTAATTTTACAGAAAAACATTACAATCAATGGATTCTTCCTTGGCAACTGGACATCGGAGCAAAATATTTTAAAAACACTGGCTGCGATAAATAAAGCAAAAGCTTTACTCAAAAATGAGCTTCATACAAATATACATCGGACCTTTGCTATTGATCAAGTAAATGATGCAATTGAATATTATAAGAATAATATGAGCCGGGGCAAAGTTTTATTGAATTTTTAACTTAAAATGAGCAAAAATATTTTTAAACCGGCGATTGATGGAATTATCTTTCTGTTCAGATCGCAAAGAAATGCTGTCATTCATCTACTCGTTACCTTTTTGGTAATCGTAGCAGGTGTATATTTTGACATAACGAAGGTTGAATGGATTGCAATTTTACTTTGTATTGGGCTTGTATTAGTTTCGGAAGGGATGAATACTGCAATTGAACAATTGGGTGATGCAATTACCAAAGATAATAATCAATCTATCAAGAAAGCAAAGGATGTAGCTGCCGGTGCTGTACTCATGGCAGCTATTATAGCAGCTGTAGCCGGCTTTGTAATTTTTACGCCTTATTTGATAAAGATTTTTTTTAGCTGATTTTAGAAACTCGTATGTTTCTTAATTAACCCAGACTAATTCCGGTATAATCAACACTTGTATCGTGGTATTTATCAGCAATTTCATCAAGAATTCTGATTACGTCTTCGTATTCTTCGGCTCGCAACAGCTCGATTCGTAATGGACGAAAATCTGGCAATGCCGGAAAATACTTAGCAAAATGACGACGCATTTCAAAAATAGCCCGCCGGGGTTCATCTTTCCATTCCAGCGAAATGGTAAGCTGATCTTTCACATTCTGCACTATTTCAGGCACAGTGGGCGGTGGTAACACTTCACCAGTTTCAAAAAAATGCTTCACCTCCTTAAAAATCCATGGGCGGCCAATGGCACCACGCCCAATCATAAGCCCATCAACACCTGTTTGGTTTAGAAATTCTTCAGCTTTTAGTGGTCCGTTTATATCGCCATTACCAACAATAGGAATATGCATGCGGGGGTTATTCTTTACATCGGCAATAAGTGCCCAATCTGCTTCTCCGGTGTACAATTGCTTTCGTGTGCGCCCGTGAATAGCAAGGGTGGAAATACCTGTATCCTGCATGCGTTCGGCTACCTCAACAATGTTTTTACTACTCTCGTCCCACCCCAGTCTGGTTTTGACCGTAACCGGTAGTTTTACAGCATCGACAATACGGCGGGTCATCTCAACCATTTTGGGTACATCCTGCAACATGGCCGCCCCGGCACCCTTTTTAACAATGCGTTTCATGGGGCATCCGTAGTTGATATCGATAAAATCGGGCTGAAACTCTTCGGCTACTTTGGCTGCCTCGACCATTGAATCGATTTGATGACCAAAAATTTGAATGGCTACCGGCCTGTCGAAATCGAAGAGCGTCATTTTTTGTTTGGTTTTTTTTACATCGCGAATTAATGCCTCACTCGAAATGAACTCGGTGTACATTACATCGGCGCCAAATTTTTTACACATGTAACGAAACGATTTGTATGTTACATCTTCCATGGGCGCCAAAAAAAGCGGCATTTGTCCTAAATCGATATCTCCTATCTTCATAAATTATAACTTTCGGAGTACAAAAATAACATTTTTCAGATTTCGGTTGTTGGTTGTTGGTTTTTGAGACCAATCAACTAATGACAAATAACGAATTAACGAATGGCGAGTGCCGAACGGAGTGCCGGCCAGGGATTGGAGCGATAGCCCGGTGCTGTTGTTGGCTTGCGTGAACGGGAGTTGCAGGGCGACCAGGGGGAGCCACTGCCACGACCTGTGAACGCTGCCAATAACAAGACGGCTACAAGCGGAAAGCCCGCAGGCCGCAAAATGAAAAACATGTAAGTTTTTTTTTAGCGAATGGGAATGACCATTGAAAGTCCGGTGACTTGTGGAGAAACAACAGGGTAAACCTGCAGCGGGTTTTTGATGTCGTTCCTGGCAATGAACAACCCGACGGCAGTGGCGCTAACGGCTCCGACGAAAACATCGCTGAGCCAGTGGCGGTTGTAGGAAATACGTTGCAAACCAGCCATAGTGGCGACTCCGTAGCTTATCCAAGGCACCCACTTTGTTTGTCGATAACGCCATGCAATGACCGAAGCTATGGCAAAGGCCATTGACGTGTGCCCGGAATAAAATGAGCGTTGCCCAGAATGGATATCCCAATTGTGTGCATTGGAGCCCTGCCAGTGATCAGGACGTTCGCGACCTGCAATAACTTTCACTGTACGTGTTAACAGGGCATTGAAAATACAACTTTCGGCAAGCATATAAGCGGTTTCGAGCGTATAGTTGTTTTTTGTAATGACGCCAGTGGTAGCGTAGCCGGCAATAATTGATAAGGGAATGTAGAAATCAGAATATTGAAAGGGTGACAGGCTTTTATGCAAAAAAACATTGTTGTGTGTACTAAAAAAACGCTGAACAGGCTCATCAAAGTAATAGACTGATGTTGTGGTTAATACCGCCGAGGCACCCAGTAATATCCAATCGGTTTTATCCCAATTTGCAGGTGATTTTACTAAACCAACCCCGGTAGTGTATAAATGATTAAAAGATTCATTTACTAATGAACCGGGCTTAGCATTAAGTGCCGGGGAAAAGCCCAGAAAACCAACCAGCAATAATATGATAATTGTACTTTTACTCGCATTGCTCATTATAAATATTATTATATTCTTAGTCGTACTTTTTTGCCTGTTCCCAAATTTCGTTCATATCATCGAGACTCATATCATGAAGAGATTGACCTTTGAGCATAGTATTCTCTTCGAGATAGTTAAAACGTTTTATAAATTTGAGATTTGTACGTTCGAGTGCTGATTCCGGGTCAATGTTATAAAGGCGGGCAGCGTTGACCATAGAAAACAGCAGGTCGCCAAATTCTTTTTCCATTTCAGCTTCGTTGTTATTTTTAAGCTCATGTTCGAATTCGCCAAATTCTTCGCGCACTTTGTCCCAAACCTGCTCTTTTTCATCCCAGTCGAAGCCAACACCCCGCACTTTTTCTTGTATGCGATTTGCTTTAACAATAGCCGGAAGTGATTTGGGAACGCCTTCGAGCACACGCTTTTTGCGTCCTTTTTCTTTCAATTTAATGGCTTCCCAATTCTGCAATACTTTGTCGGCACTATTGGCCTCAACATCGCCATATACGTGGGGGTGGCGAAAAACAAGTTTATCGCACAGCGAGTCGATAACATCGGCAATGTCGAAGGCCTTTTTTTCTTCGCCAATTTTGGCATAAAAAACAATGTGGAGCAGGATATCACCAAGTTCTTTCTTTATCTCCTGTAAATCGTTATCGAGGATGGCTTCGCCCAGCTCGTATGTTTCTTCGATGGTTAATTTACGTAAACTCTCAATGGTTTGCTCACGATCCCATGGACATTTTTCGCGAAGCTCGTCCATGATATTGAGTAGTCGTTCAAACTGTTGTAATTTTCGTTCCATAATAAGATGTTAAAGAAAAACCTGCCGGACAGACAGGTTTGGTATGCCGTTAAAATAAGCCGTTTATCTGGGCATCTACCCGGTCGATAATTTTGCTGAGATCTTCGTTATTAGACTGAAAGTTCATATCATCAACATTAATAATTAACAAATTACTGTCGGTGTATCTGCTTATCCACAATTCATATCGCTCGTTTAGCATTTTCAGGTAATCGAGCCGGATCGACTCTTCGTAATCGCGGCCACGTTGTTGAATTTGACTAACCAATGTAGGAACCGATGCACGCAGATAAATTAACAAATCGGGCGGTTGAATAAGACCAACCATAAGATCGAACAGTGATTTGTAATTTTCGAAATCGCGTGTAGACATGAGCCCCATATCATGAAGGTTAGGTGCAAATATTTCGGCATCTTCGTAAATGGTACGGTCTTGAATAACCGTTTTTTGGGATTGATGGATTTCAACGATTTGTTTAAACCGTGTATTCAGGAAATAAATCTGTAAATTAAATGACCAACGTTGCATATCGTTGTAGAAATCATTTAAATAGGGATTATCGTCAACGATTTCGTAATTGGGCTCCCACACGTAATGTTTTGCTAAAAGCTTTGTTAAAGTTGTTTTGCCTGCTCCAATATTTCCCGCGATAGCTATATGCATTTTTATAATTTTTATTGTTTCGTTGTTTCAAGTTGTTTTAGTAAAGGATCAAGAAATTCGCGATCGTTTGCCAAACGGGGTATTTTGTTTTGTCCTCCAACCTTACCACGTTTTTTCATCCATTTATAAAATGTCCCTTCCGGTGCATTAACAATCTCGAGGCATGTTAATGTAATATCTTTATATCTCTTTGCTTCGTAATCTGAATTCAGTTTTTGCAACTCTTCGTCAAGTGTTTTTGCAAAATCATCAATATTTTCAGGCTCAGTATCAAATTCAATTATCCATTGATGACAGCCCCTGTGCTCAGTATCCATAAAAACAGGACCAGCTGTAAACTCACTAATCACGGCATTTGTTTTCTCACACGCAATATCCAGTCCCTTTATAGCATTATCAATGATCAACTCTTCCCCAAAGGCATTGATAAAATGTTTTGTACGTCCGGTTATGACAAATTTAAAGGGATATTTTTTGGTAAACATTATTGTATCGCCTATAACATAACGCCACAGTCCACCATTGGTTGAAATAACGAGTGCATAATTTTTACCAGTTTCAACATCTTCAAGGCCAATTGTGGTACGATTGCCATTATAGTAATCATCCAAATTGATAAACTCGTAATAAATACCATTATCGAGCATCAATATCATATCATCCTGCGCCAGGTTATTTTGCAGGCCAAAAAAACCTTCAGATGCGTTGTAGGTATTCATGTACCGCATTTTATCGCTTGGAATTAACTTTTTATATTGCTCACGATAAGGTTCAAAATTAATACCCCCATGAACAAATACTTCCAGGTTAGGCCATACTTCCAACAAATTATCTTTGCCGGTTATTTCGAGTACCCGGCGGAAAAGCACTAAAAACCAAGATGGCACCCCTGTTAAGCTGGTTATATTTTCATTTATGGTTGAGTGGGCAATTTTTTCAATCTTTTCTTCAAAATCAGGGATCAATGCTATTTCGGAAGGAGGCGTATTTCTGAAACGGGTGAGTAAAGGGAGATTGTGAATCATTACTGCAGATAAATCGCCGGTGCGTATACTTTTATTTAACGCGTTTACTTTGTGACTACCCCCAATTGTAAGGTTTTTACCAGTAAGGAAGTTTGTATCAGGATTTGACTTCAGGTAATGTACAAAAACATCGACCGAAGCTCTGAAGTGACAACTTCTTAATGAATCTTTACTGATGGGGATAAATTTGCTTTTATCATTCGTTGTTCCTGACGACTTTGCAAACCATTTAATTCTTCCCGGCCATAACACGCCCGACTCACCGGCCACCATTCTTTCGATATAAGGTTTCAGCTCATCATAATCGGTTAACGGGACATTCGCTTTAAAACTTTTGCTGTCGCGTATTTTTTTAAAATCATACTTTTTGCCCCATTCCGTTTTCGACGCTTTTTTTATTAAGTCGCGGAGCACTTTTTCTTGTTGTTCTACTGGGTATTCACTAAAGTATTCATACTTTTTATAGCGTGAAGTAAATAACTTTTCAATACCAAGGTTGAATATCCTCATCATACATTTTAGTCTTTCAAAGCAATGCAAAATAATAAAAAAAAAGAGTTCAAAACAGCCCGACTTATAAAATTGATCCTATTTTTGTATAAATTAAAAGTTCTAAAATAGTAATTATATGAACTACATCGATATCATCATCATTGTTTTAATTATTATTTCGGCTGTGAAAGGTGCAACAAAAGGGTTTATTTATGAAATTGCCTCGTTAATTGCTTTGATTGCCGGAGTTTGGGGCGCAATAAAATTTTCGGGTGCTACCGAAACATTTTTAGTAAACCGGCTCAACTTCACCAACCAATATATTGACATTATTGCCTTTGTTATTACTTTTTTATTGATTATCATATTTATCCATTTTATAGGAAAAGCTGTTGAGAAAATTATCGAAACGATATCTCTGGGAGCCATCAACCGGGTTTTAGGACTTGTTTTTTCGGTAGTAAAAACTGCTTTTATTCTTGGAATTGTAATTGTGGTGCTTGAAAAAATCAGCGAGAATGTAGATTTTATGCCAAAAGAAGACATACAAGAATCGTCGTTGTATGAGCCCCTACGTAATATTACAGTTTCGACTTTTCCATTTCTGGTTGATTTCTATGAAGAACTGAATAATAAAAACGAAGAAAAAGAACAAGAATCATCAGACACTGATGAACCGGAATCAACGTCTACATAATATTCTATATTGCCTATACTGATTTTAATCACCTTCCTGTAAATGAACTTTTGTGTAGATTCAGGGTTTTATTAGCGTAAATTCTAATATAGCTGACAAACAAAAATACACAAAAATGGAAAGTCCGATTACTTTTACTTCGAAAACCCCACCTACTACAAGAGAAAAAGAAAACATTATTGATTTTTTATATTTGCATCTTGATCAATTTGGAGATCCAATAGAAGATATTAAGAAAGCTGTTGACTATGCTTTAAAAAAAGTGAATTCTTTTGGCGGTTTTATCATACAGCTAAAAGATGAGGGAAAAGTTATAGGTGCTGTTGTTGTAAACCGTACCGGAATGAAAGGTTATATACCCGAAAACATATTGGTTTATATTGCCATTGACAAAAACTACAGAGGTAAGGGACTGGGTAAGAAACTAATGCAAACCGCACTTGAAAAAGCTGAAGGCGATATAGCCCTTCATGTTGAACCCGATAACCCTGCACGCGTACTATATGAAAAGCTGGGATTTACCAATAAGTACTTCGAAATGCGTTACCAAAAACAATAAACACCATGGCATTTATTACGCTCGACCGATATAAACTCAAAGACAATTTTGACTATCTCGACAACTTATTTACAGAAAACAACATTGACTGGGCCATTGTGACCAAAATGCTTTGTGGCAACAAAATCTACCTCAAAGAAGTTCTTGACCTTGGTATTAAACAAGTATGTGACTCCCGTGTTTCAAACTTGAAAGTAATTAAATCTATCAATGCCAATATTGAAACTATTTACATAAAACCACCTCCAAAAAGGTCGGTGAAAGGCATTGTAAAATATGCTGATATAAGCATGAATACATCATTTGAAACAGTAAAACTACTTTCAGAAGAGGCCCAACGCCAGCATAAGAACCATAAAATTGTTATTATGATTGAAATGGGTGAACTTAGAGAAGGTGTATTGCGCGAAGATGTTGTTAACTTTTACTCTCGTGTTTTTGAAATGCCCAATATTGAAGTTATAGGAATTGGAACAAACCTGAGTTGCTTATATGGCGTGCTCCCAAATCAGGACAAACTTATACAACTCAGCCTGTACAAACAACTTATTGAGCATAAGTTTAATAAGAAAATACCCTATGTTTCGGGTGGTAGTTCGGTAACCATTCCACTAATTAATCAGGGATTATTACCTGAGAGCATAAACCATTTCAGAGTAGGAGAAACATTATTTTTAGGCACTAACGTATACGATGGTACTCCATTTGATTTTATGCACAACGATGTATTTCGCATTTATGCCGAGATTATCGAATTATTTGAGAAGCCAACTGTGCCTCAAGG
>JAQIDF010000140.1 GCA_027858145.1 Prolixibacteraceae bacterium
GTATACAGAGGAAAATCACCGTTCATCATCCATCCGTAGTATCCCGGTTGTTCTTTCAGTACCTTTTCAACGGGTTTGCCTTTATTTTTACCAAAGTTGAATACTTCAACACCGTTTTCATCATAAACAATACGGCCCATAAAATCGACATATTTATCGAAAGCAGAGAACTCTGACAGTGCGTTAACATCATTTTTTATCGGAACGGATTTTTTGCCACTATTGTCTTCGTATTCAGCATCCATGTATGTGTCGAGTTGTGCTTTAAGTACTTCGTATGTCGCCTTTGTGTCGGCCATGGCACTGTGCGCATCTTTAAGGTCTTTACTGCAATACAACTTGTAAGCCGCAACCAGTGTGCGTTTTTCCATTTTGTGAAAAATAGTTTGCACATCAACAAACTTGCGTTTTTTCAGGTCGACATCAACCCCGGCACGCAAAAATTCTTCAGCCAGCAGGGGGATGTCAAAACGGTTTGAGTTGAATCCTGCCAGATCGCAACCTTCAATAAATGAAGTTACTTTTTTGGCAACCTCCCTGAATGAGGGTTCGTTTTTCACATCTTCATCATAAATACCGTGAATTCTCGAAGAATTTTCGGGAATTGGCATTTCTGGATTAATGCGCATGAGCATTTCTTCTTCAACGCCGTTTGGGTATACCTTTAGAAGTGCAAATTCCACAATTCGATCCGATGCAACATTAATGCCGGTTGTTTCGAGGTCGAGAAAAACGATGGGGTTGTTTAATTTTAAATCCATATATGCTTAATTAAATAAAAAAGCGCTGGTGATTGATGGATCAGCGCTTTAAAAATATTGTGTAATTTTTTGATGTTTTATGTGTTAATCATCATTGGCATGAGCAACATGAGTATGTCTTCTTCATCGTATTCTTTTTCAACAGGAAGAAGAATTCCGGCACGTGTTGGGTCTGAAAGTTCCATCTCCACCTCGGCCGAAGCCATGTTCGACAAAATTTCGATAAGGAATGATGATTTAAAGCCTATTTCAAATTCATCGCCTTCGTACTGACAATTTAACCGTTCAACTGCTGAAATTGAAAAATCGACATCTTGTGCCGAAACAACCAGCTGGTTGCCCGAAAGTTTAAGCCTTACAAGGTTGCTGGCCTGGTTTGAAAAAACAGAAACCCGGCGCAGGGTATTGTAAAATTCCAAACGGTCGATTTGCATCTTGTTGGGGTTGTCGGTTGGGATAACCGAGTTGTAGCTCGGATATTTGCCTTCAACCAGGCGGCACGAAAGCTTAAAATTTGTAAGGTTGAAAACCGCATTTTTATCATCAAATTCAAGCTTAACATCAAAGTCTTCTTTTGGCAAAAGACTTTTTAGCAGGGCTGCCGGTTTTTTAGGAAGAATAAAAGATGCTTCCATTTCGGCTTTGATATCAGTGCGTTTGTAGCGTACCAGCTTGTGAGCGTCGGATGCTACAAACGTGATTTCTTCAGGTGTTATTTCGGCAAGTATACCATTCATTACCGGGCGAAGTTCATCGTCGGCAGTAGCAAATAAAGTTTTGTTGATGCCGTTGAGCAATACATTGTGGCTCATGGCTACCGAAGTTGATTTTTCGGGATTTATGGCCTTTGCTTCAGGGTATTCTTCGCCGTCTTGTCCAACGATACTGAATTTACCGTTTTCTGAAAATATTTCAACTGCATACGTTTCGTTATTAACCTGAAATGTCAAAGGTTGTTCGGGGAACTCTTTGAGTGTGTCAATAAGTAGTTTTGCCGGTATTGCAATTTCACCAATGCCTTCGGTGTTTTCGAGTTCAACCCATGTGGTAAGGGTCGATTCAAGGTCGGAAGCGGTAATGGTGAGTTTATTTTCTTCAAGGTTAAACAGAAAATTGTCGAGTATGGGCAATGTGCTTTTTGAACTGATAACCCTGCTGATTGCAGTTAGGTGGTTCAACAATTCGGTACTTGAAACTACAAATTTCATGTGTATAATCTTTTTGGTTTTTTATTATTTTAGCTGCAAAATACAAATTTATCAGAATTTTTAAGAAATATACACATGTTTTGTTTTTTGATTGCCGTTTTATGAATATTTTTTCTTCCGGTATATCAGAAAAATAATGCCCATGATAAGGAAGAATAAAATGGGTAAAACGGTATTAACCAGTTGCCATTTTAATTTTTCATCCCTGATCTTTACTTTATCGAGCATGCGCAGTTTAATTACCCGTGATCGGAGTTGTATTATCCCTGTGTCATCGGTCAGGTAATCAACACAGTTTAACAGAAAATCGCGATTGCCAAAGGTGCGCTGTGAGTATTGGTCGTAACCTAAAGGTAAAATCTGGGTTTTGCCGTTGCGTGTTCGTACTTTGTTTTTGATGATATTACCATCGGCAATCACAATCATTTTTGATTCATTGCTTTGTTCTTCAATGTTCTCTATTCCATACTGAGCTGTCATCCGGTTTTTAAAAGAAGATTGAAACCGGCCTTCGAGAAGCATTGCAATGGGGATGTTGGGCTCGTTAAACAAGCGTTTGTCGGGCGGGTTGGTTGCACTATAAAGGCTTACCTCTACAGGTGTTTGTACCGACCGCGCGTAAGGTGATGTGCCTAAAATCGGAGTTGCTTTTATATCGTCACCAACTGCGGTTACGGAACTTGTAAATTCGGTTAAAACATTGTTTAAGTTACGGCTAAGCGGATGATTGGGATTGGGTAGCGCCAGCGGCGCGTAGTAAAACGGTGCTGGTGTAAACTTGCTTGATTGTCCGGCCGGTGCGGTGTTTATCGGGTATTCAAGGCAGAAAGCATCCTGCAGGAGGTCGGGGTTGAGCCGGACACCATAGCGAAATAGTTGGTCGCGCAGGTTGAGACCTTGCTCAAAGGCAAGGGTTGAATGCCCTGTCGATAGTGAATCGATATGAACCGTTACGGGGTCCATGCACCATAAAACCCTTCCGCCACGCATGATAAACTGGTCGATATGTATTTTTTCAGTTTCCGTAAACTTACTTTCGGGGGCACCAATGATTAAAGTCTTTACCGTATCGTCGGCAAAAAGTTGGTGTATGTTACGGTCAACCACCTCGTAGTTTTCGCTTAATGAATATCGCAGGTCACCGGTTTCGTGCCTGCTGGCAGTGCCTTCCTTGTCGAGAAAGGCTACCCGCGTTTTTTTCTCTTGCTGAAGGGTGCGAATACCACGGGCAAATTCGTATTCCAGCAGTTCAATTGATTGTTTCAGGTTTTCGTTGGCATTTAAAACCGGGTTGTTTTTCAGTAAGTTAATAACAAGCGATTTTGAACGGTTAGAGATTACCACGCCCGGGAAAATCTGCTTTGTTGACAGACCTTCGGTTGTTTTGTGCTCAAAGTTTACAGGCTGAACTCCCGCGTCAATAAGTGCCTGGATGGTGTTCTGTCGTTCTTCTTTGTTGTTGATTTTGTAAACATCAATCACTTCATGGAAAATACGGTGCGGAGAATAGGCGTTCAGGTCTTCGACTTTCTCGATTATCGATTCCTGAAAATCTTTCATGCCTGAGGGTAAATCCCCGGCAAGGTATATTTCAACTGCTAATGGTTCATTCTGTTTGTTGAGTATGCTCATGCTTATATCACTGAGCGAATATCGTTTTTCGGCTGTAAGGTCGATGCGGAAAAAGCGTGTGCTTGTTGCTGTAATACCGGCTGCAAACACCAGTATGATGAAAGCATTTTTTTTAAAGTTGAAAGTGCGAAATGTCTTCGACTTGCGGAGGTTGAAGCGTGTGAGTAATAAAAATAAATAAGTGGTTAGTAAAAAATAGGCCAGGTCGCGCGAATCAATTACTCCGCGACTTATAGACAAATAATGTTCGTTGATACCTGCGTTAAGCAAAATGTTTTGTAAGGCAATGGGTAGCGAAGTGCCGGCTATGAACTCAAAACCGGTAAAAGCAATAAACGAAAGGGCAATGGCAATTAAAAAAGAAATAACCTGGTTGCTTGTAACGATGGAGGCAAAAAGTCCGATGCTGATATAAACCGATGCCAGTAACAACAGCCCGGCAAACGAACCCCAGGTTGCACCTGTATCGATGTTTCCGGCTGGGTTGCCAAGTTGATACACCGAGTAGAAATAAAGAAGGGTAGGGATGAGTGATATGGTAACCAGTATTAATGCTGAGAAAAATTTTGCCAGAATGATATGAAATGGGGTTAGCGGCCTGGTGATGAGCATTTCAATGGTGCCGGTGCGTTTTTCCTCGGCAAACATGCGCATGGTAATGGCCGGAATGAGGAACAAGTAAAGCCAGGGTGCCAAATCAAAAAAACCTTTCAGCGTTGCACGTTGCCCTTCAATAATATTGTAACCGCCCGGGAACACCCACAGGAAGAGACTGGTTGTAAGCAAAAAAATCGAAATGACGAGGTATCCGGTTATGGAACCGAAAAATGAATTTAATTCTTTTTTCAGCAGGCTGTACATGTTTGTTATCTTTTAATCGATTCTACAATGTCACGTGCAGCTTTAAGGGCAGCACCTTCAGAGTGTAATTTATCGATAATATCTTCGTATCCTTTCAGTATGGATGAACGGTAGTTTGCATCAGAAAGTATTTTGTCGAGCTCTTCGTTGATGATATCGGGGATTACTTTGCTTTGGAAGAGTTCTTTTACAATTTCTTTTTCGGCTACCAGGTTTACAAGGGAGAAAAACTTCGTTTTTAGAATTACGCCCCTGAACATTTCGAGGAACCACCCCATGCTCATTTTGTACACTACTATTTGTGGCGTTTTCAAAAGGGCTGTTTCGAGCGTTGCCGTGCCCGATGCTACTATCGCGACTTCGCTGTTTTGTACCAACTGATAGGTTTGACCAAACACAATTGGTATGTCTTTGTTCAGAATTTGGCGGTAATAGGCCTCATCTTTTCCGGGGGCGCCTGCAATAACAAACTGGTAATCCTTCTTAGCGTGTGCAACTTCTTCCATTACAGGCAAAAGCAAATTGATTTCATCGTTACGGCTGCCGGCCAGTAAGGCAATAATCGGTTTGTTGTTCAGATTGTTTTGTTGGCAAAAATCTTTTTTGCTGGCAGGTGATTCATTCACTTTCCGGATGATATCCCAAACCGGGTTACCCACGTATTTTACCGGATAGTTGTATTGCTTGTAGAAATTGGTTTCGAATGGGAAAATGGTGTACATCTTATCGACATACTTTTTGATTTTTTTCACCCGTTTGGTTTTCCATGCCCAAACTTTTGGCGAAATATAGTAGGCTGTTTCAATGTTGTGCTTTTTAGCAAACCCCGCCATTCGAAGATTGAAGCCCGGGTAGTCAATCAGAATCAGGATGTCGGGATTAAACTGTAGCAATTGTGTTTCGGCATATCTGAAGTTCTTTTGAATAGTGCGCAGGTTTAATAAAACCGGAAGTATTCCCATATAGGCCATGTTGCGATAATGCATAAGCAATGTACCGCCTTGTTTTTGCATCAGGTCGCCGCCAAAATAAAGAAACTCGGCTTGCGGGTCGTTGTTTTTTATTTCGGTCATTAAAGTTGCGGCATGCATGTCGCCCGATGGTTCTCCTGCTATTAAAAAGTACTTCATTCTTTCGTTAGTTAATGATTCGATATCCCATTACAGCGAATGCAAATATAAAACATGCCATTACAACACCCCTTGCCCCTCGCATCATTTTTAATTGTAAAAAGAGGTAGAACAAGGGTAAATCGGACAAAACGCACAAACTTAAAACTTTGAATAGAAGCTTATAGTGGTGCATTGATGCCATGTAGTCGGTAAACGGGATGTCATTGAATTTTAACAAATAGTAAATGACGAACACGATTATTGGGAAAATAAATCCGGCAATAAAGCCGATATACTGGCTGTCGAAAACCGATGTTTTCTTGTTTTTTTTATCCATTTGCGGGGAGGATTTTCTCATGCTTCTCAAAACGCCCATTTTTTAAGTTCAGGAAGGAAGCCGTGGTTGGTCATGTCAATGTTTATCGGAACAATTGACATTCGTTGTGTTTCCAGAATATGATTATCGGTATCGGTTGACCCGTTGTCCATGTTTTTGTAAAACCCGGTAATCCAGTAATAGTCGCGTTTATGTGGGTCGGTGCGCTTTTCAAACTCTTCAACCCAGCGGCCATGTCCCTGCCGGCATACTTCAATACCATCAATTTTGCCTTTTGGGGCATTTACGTTGAGGCAGGTGCCTGACGGCAATCCGTTTTCGAGCGCGTTGGCAATTATTTTTCGGATGTAGGGTTCCATGGGTGAAAAATCGGCATCAGCACGAAAATCACAACTCGAAAAACCGATAGAAGGTACTTCGTGGATGCATCCTTCAATTGTAGCCCCCATGGTTCCCGAGTAATGAACACTTACCGAAGAGTTAGCTCCGTGGTTGATGCCCGATAGAATAATGTCGGGTTTTTCATCGAGCAACTGGTCGAAAGCCAGTTTTATACAATCAACCGGCGTGCCGGTGCAACTGTATGATTCGTAGTGTTCTTCCGATTCGTATTTTTTTAGCCTCACGGGAACTTCAACCGTAATGGCGTTTGACATTCCCGAGCGGGCAGTGTGTGGTGCAACAACCAATACATCGCCAAATTCGCGGGCTATTTTGGTTAATTCATGCAGTCCTTTGGCATGTATACC
>JAQIDF010000506.1 GCA_027858145.1 Prolixibacteraceae bacterium
CATCATATCCAAATCCACTTTCTCCACTTTGCCATCCCGAGGCATCAAAACCTGGTTGACGCCACCCCTCAGCAGGAGCATTCCCATCAGGCACATAATATTGCCAGCTATCGCCTTGCTTAATAACTGTTTTATAACGAAACCCTTCAGAAAAACGGTCTTCATCCGATGCATAAACAAGTAAGAATTTTTCAGGCTTCAATACCACATCAGGGAAGAACCATCCCGATGAGGCATCAGTGTCATCATTCAAACTATATCCCTCGAGGTTAATCGGTATATCAGAAGTATTATAAAGCTCAATCCAGTCGGGGCGCTTGCCATTATCATCAACTAATCCGGAAATATTGGAGCTAACGACCTCATTAATTACAACTTGAGCACTCGCTGTTAATCCAATGAATAATAAAAGATAAGATAGTAAAGATTTGAAATACATGTCAGGTTCGTTTATTTGCTAAACAAAACGGATGTTGAAACGATATTAATAATATAATCAGCCAAAATCCGATTGGGATGTGAAATAAACGAAAATATACCTGATATTCAAACAATCATCCCATCAACGTGCATATTTTTATTCACTTTTTCGAGCCGGACATCTACCACCTTATTGATAAACGCTTCGTTTAAAGGAACCTCAACACGCACATAATTATCTGTCCAGCCATACATACGCCCGCCTTTCTTCTCGTGTTCAAATAAAACCGGACGGGTTTTACCGAGCTGACTTTCATAAAAAACACGGTGCTTGCGTTCAGACAGGGCAATAAGTTTTTGTGTACGATTTTTTCGCTCAGGCACCGGAACTTTGTGGGGAATATTCAGCGCAAAGGTTCCCGGACGTTCAGAATATGGAAAAACATGCAGTTGAGAAATATCTAAATTGCGCACAAAATTGTAAGTATCTTCAAAGTATTCATCGGTTTCGCCATTTGTCCCGGCTATTACATCAACACCAATAAATGCGTCGGGCATTATTTTTTTAATAACATCAACCCGATGTGCAAAGACTTCACGTTTGTATTTACGTTTCATCAATGAAAGCACATCGTTCGAGCCCGATTGCAACGGTATATGAAAATGTGGCACAATACGTTTCGAATGAGCAACATACTCAATAATTTCATCATGCAATAAATTGGGTTCAACCGAAGAGATACGAATACGTTCAAGGCCTTCTACCCTATCAAGCGCCTTTATCAAATCGAAAAATGAATCGCCGGTTGAATGGCCGAAATCACCGATATTTACACCAGTCAGAATAATCTCTTTAATATCACGGGATGCGATATCGCGGGCTTCGTTAACAACATTGGCAATTGAATCGTTACGACTGCGACCACGAGCCATTGGAATGGTGCAATATGTGCAAAAATAGTTGCAGCCATCCTGCACTTTCAAAAATGAGCGGGTGCGATCACCATACGAATATGCTGAGAAAAAATTATCAATTTTACGATGCGGGGTTATTTTTACCGTTGGTATACCGTTTTTTTGAAGCCCGTTGATAAAATTCGTAATATCTAATTTCTCGCCCGAACCAAGAACATAATCAACACCTTCAATTCCTGAAATCTCTTCACTTTTAAGCTGCGCGTAACATCCTGTTACCATCATCACGGCATTGGGGTTGCGCTTTATGGCCGAACGAATCTGGTTACGGCTTTTTTTATCACTCTCGGCGGTTACCGAGCACGAGTTCACCACATACAAGTCGGCTTTATCTTTATAATCGACCCGTTCAAACCCCATATCCTCAAACTTTCGGCTCATGGCCGATGTTTCAGCAAAATTTAACTTACATCCTAAAGTAAAAAATGCAACCTTCTTCCCGGTATATTCTTGCTCCGTCATTCAACCTTTATTCAAATTAAAGACACAAAGGTATAAAATAACAAATGAAGTATTGCATAGCTAAATGCGCCATTTTGCAGTAATAAAATCATTAGTATAAAAATAATATCTCCAAAAAGCCCGTTTGACAAAAATGTCCGTTATTTTTGTTGAAATCTTTTTTAGCGATCGTTATGAGTTTAAAAGCATTTTTTAAAAGCAAAGCTTTATGGATTAACATTAGTTTGTTGGTCGTATTCTTTGCTTTGATGGTATACTTTACGCTATTTTTATTAAAAGTATATACCAACCACGGCGAAACCATCAGCGTGCCCGATTTAACAGGGCTGGGTGAACGTGAAGTGGAAATTGTGACCCGGGAAAAAAATCTGAAGCATTCAATTATTGATTCAACATTTGTACCCACAACCATTCCGGGCACAATGATTTCGCAACAACCCGAAGCCGGGCACAAAGTGAAGGAAGGACGCACTGTATATCTGACCATCTCGGCAACACAACCCGAAAAAGTAACCCTCCCGGCAGTTGTTGACGTTTCACTTCGTGAGGCTCAAAGCCGCCTTGAAAATGCCGGGCTCAAACTCGGACAGATAGAATACCGGCCATCTGAATTCATCAACCTTGTACTCGATAAGAAACTTAACGGTACCCAACTGCCCAACGATACGTTACTAATAAAAGGCACGGAGGTTGATTTAGTTGTTGGCAAAGGCTTAAGCAACGAAAGAACTGTTGTTCCCGATGTTAAAGGCATGTACATGAGCGATGCCTACCGTTCGCTTTACAATTTAAGTCTGAATACCGGGGCACTCATTTACGACCAATCGGTGCAAACGGCTGAAGATTCAACTCAGGCACGCGTTTGGAAACAGATGCCCGAAGGAGATGGCGAAAACCTGATAGAATTAGGAACTTCGGTTGATATATGGCTCACTGTTGACGATGAAAAGATTGAAGTAAACACTATTGATGAAGACCTTATAGATATTGAATAACAACATGCAGCAAAAACCCGAAAATCATAACGAAAACGAAGAAAACGAGTTGTTCGAACATTACCGGTACGAAGTTGACCCGGGACAAAAAGCCCTGCGTGTCGACAAGTTTCTGGTGAACCGGATGGAAAGCACATCCCGAAACCGGATACAGGCTGCAGCCGATGCCGGCAGCATAATGGTTAACGGGGAACAGGTGAAATCGAACTACAAAGTAAAACCTGGCGATACGGTTGCAATTGTACTCGATTACCCAAAACGGGAACTCAAAATAATTGCCGAAGACATCCCGCTTGACGTGGTATACGAAGACGATGAACTAATGATCATCAACAAACCACCGGGACTCGTTGTACACCCGGGACACGGGAACTACACAGGCACACTTGTTAACGCGCTGGCCTACCGCTTTAAAAACCTGCCCCTTTTTAATGCCGATGATCCCAGGCCGGGACTGGTTCACCGAATTGACAAAGACACATCAGGCTTAATGGTGGTTGCAAAAACCGAACACGCCAAAAATAACCTGGCCTTACAGTTTTACAACAAAACATCACAACGCCGATACCAGGCCATAGTATGGGGAGTACCCAAAGAACCGGAAGGAACCATAACCGGAAATATAGGTCGCAGCCTCAAAAACCGGCAGGTATTTACGGTTTTTCCCGAAGAAGATTACGGAAAACATGCCGTAACCCATTACACCGTTCTCGATGAGTTGGGCTATGTGAGCCTGGTAGAGTGCCGCCTCGAAACCGGCCGCACCCACCAGATACGCGTTCATATGAAATACATCAACCACCCGCTGTTTAACGATTCAAATTATGGGGGAGACACTATTCTACGAGGAACAACCTTTTCGAAATACAAACAGTTTGTTGATAATTGCTTTAAAATATGCCCACGACAGGCATTGCATGCCAAAACACTGGGTTTTACGCACCCAACAACCGGAGAAGAAATGCTCTTTAATTCCGACTTACCCGATGACATGCAGAACCTTGTTGATAAATGGAGAAATTACTTAATTAATCGCATAGAAGAGTAAGCCAACATGAATACAAAAAACATTGCCGTAATTTGTGGTGGCGACTCTTCAGAATATGAAGTAAGCCTTAAAAGTGCCAAAAACATATACAACAGCATCGACACCAACCTGTTCACCCCATGGATGGTACGAATGCGCTTTGATGAGTGGGTGGTTGTTAACGACAACACCATCATTGCCGAAGTGGATAAAAGCGATTTTAGTTTTACGCTCGAAGGCAAAAAAATAAAACCTGATTTTGCTTTCATCATGATTCATGGCACACCGGGCGAAGATGGAATTTTGCAAGGTTATTTCAAACTTTTGAACATCCCCCATTCGGCCAGTGGTGTGTATGCATCGGCACTGACTTTCCATAAATTTCACTGCGATAATTTCTTGAGATCGTTCAATATTAAAATGGCCAAATCACTCTATTTCAAAAAAGGTGACGAGATAAATGCCAATAAAATACTTGACGAAATCGAGCTGCCCATGTTCATAAAACCCAGTGCCGGCGGCTCAAGCTTTGGGGTAAACAAGGTGAAAAGCAAAGAAGAAATACAACCGGCTATCGAAGCTGCCTACAAAGAAAGTAACGATTGCCTTTGTGAAGAATTTATCGACGGATTGGAACTTGCAGTAGGCGTTTGCGAACTTGATGGCAAAATATTACCGTTTTTGCCAACAGAAGTTATACCCAAGGGCGAATTTTTCGATTTCAACTCGAAATATGACATAGGCGGTGCTACTGAAATCACACCGGCACGCATTCCGGAAGAAAAACTTGAACAATGCCGCCAACTCACAACACGCCTGTACGAACTAACAGGCTGCAAAGGCATAGCACGCATTGATTTCATATTGAAAAACGATGAATTCTATTTCCTGGAAATTAACACAGTACCCGGCATGACTGCCACAAGCTTCATCCCACAACAGCTCGAAGCAATGAACATGAAGCTTAGCGATGTGGTTACCAGCATTATAAATTCAGCTGTTTAACAACCTGTTTTTAAAATTGAAAAACCTTTCGCAAAGCACATCCATTTTTATAATTTTGATTTTTCTATAAAAAATACTTTTACACAAAAAATATATGGCCACTAACAACAGGAAAAAAGCATCGTTAGATATTGACCAGTTAAACGCACAGTTGGGCAAGCTCCCCCCACAAGCAATTGACGTTGAAGAAGCTGTTTTGGGTGCGCTCATGCTCGAACGGGATGCTTTTATCGGTGTGGCAGATGTACTCGTTGAAGAGTGTTTTTATAAAGAAGAACACCGCGAAATATTCAAGGTAATCAAAGACTTATCGATAAAGGATCAGCCTGTCGATTTGCTTATCGTAACACAGGAACTTAAAAACCGCGACTTGCTCGAACAAGTTGGCGGCCCGCTGTATATCACCCAGCTTACCAGCAAGGTTGCCTCAGCTGCACACCTTGAATTTCACGCACGCATTATCGCGCAAAAATATATTCAGCGCGAATTGATACGTGCCTGTTCCGAAATACAGTCTGATGCATACGATGAAACCAAGGATGTTGATGAATTAATCAACATGGCCGAATCGTCCATCTTCAAGATATCAGAAGGAAATATCAAGAAAGAAACGCAGCCGATAAAGCCGATTCTAAAAGAAGCGGTACAGCTCATTGAAGATGCCAGCAAACGTGCCGATGGTTTATCGGGTGTACCATCAGGATTTACAGGCATTGACCGCATAACCTCGGGTTGGCAAAAAACCGACCTTGTAATTATAGCTGCCCGTCCGGCCATGGGTAAAACAGCCTTTATCCTTTCGATGACACGCAACATGGCAGTCGACTGGAAAAAACCGGTAGGCATCTTTTCGCTTGAGATGGCATC
>JAQIDF010000071.1 GCA_027858145.1 Prolixibacteraceae bacterium
CGATTTGCTCAAGGCCGGGGTTTTGATTACGAGATAATTAACAAGGCATTGACTCAACTAAGCTGGCAGACAGATAATTAAAAAAAACGGCAGCATTCTGTCGTGTAATAGAATACTGCCGCAAGGCAAGTGTAATTGTGATTTTTTATTCCCCGGCCAATATTTTAAAATCCCAGGGTTGTAAATCAAACGTTGTATTATGGGTTATTGATTCTTGTGCGTTATTCATAATATTTCTATACGAGCCTAAATACTCGCCAGTTAAGCCTAAAACTGACTGCTTATTTTCTGAAAGATTAAAGATTCCAACAATTTTATTTCCTTCTTTTTCACGATTGAAAACCAAAACATCATCGTTGTTGCTATCAAGAAAACTAATATTACCACCGGCACAGCCATTCCATAATGCGGGGTTTGCTTTTTTTGCATCTATGAGTTTTTCATAAAAATCGTGCAGAGCAGGTTCGCCCCAGTCAATTTCATCTTTTTCAAAAAACTCGAGCCTTTTGTTATTTCCGGCTTCCTGTCCGCTATAAATAAGCGGCATTCCGGGCACGGCAAACGAAAGTGCAGCCATGGTTTTAGTGGCTTCGCCCATGCGCTCGTACACAGTACCGTTCCAACTATTTTCATCATGGTTGCTTGTAAAGTGCATCATGTAGCTGGCTTTGGGATATACCGAATCAACTTTCGCGTAATATCCGGCAACAGCATCAGCCCCGGCTTTTCCCTGCGCAATACTGTTCATAATATGATGAAACTCCCAGCCATAATTCATATTGAAAGCCCTGTGCAATAATTCAGGCTCTGCCTCATCTTCGGCCAGCATAAATACAGGCTTAATGCTATCTAGTGCTGCACGGGCGTCGTTCCAGAAATCAACAGGAACCATACCGGCCACATCGCAGCGGAAACCATCAATGTTAGCTTCGGCAACCCAGTATTGCATGGCATCAATCATCGCAGCCCGCATTTGGGCATTGTCGTAGTTCAGATCGGCCACGTCGCTCCAGTCTTCAACCGGCGATACAATATTACCCAGGCTGTCGTGTGTAAACCAATCGGGGTGGTTTTCAATCCACGGGCCATCCCATCCGGTGTGGTTGGCAACCCAGTCAAGCAACACTTTAAAGCCCATACGCTGAGCCTCTTCAACCAGTAGCTTAAAATCGTCAAAGGTGCCAAACTCGGGGTTCACACCTGTATAATCCGAAATGGCGTAATACGAGCCCAAAGTACCCTTACGGTTTTTCTCCGAGATTGGATAAATGGGCATAAACCACAAAACCTCAACACCCAGCTCTTTAAGTCGGGGCAAGTGTTTACTAAATGCTTCAAACGTACCCTCGGGAGTATATTGGCGCACATTAACCTCGTAAATCACGGCATCGTTGCTCCATGCGGAGAAATTGGCCTGCGCTGATATTTCCTCAGTACCGGGTGCAACACATTCAGCTTTCTTTTCTTGTTGGGCCGGATTACAGGCGATGAAAAGTATCGCTATTGATAAATAAAAAAGCTTCTTCATACGTTTAAAGTTTCTTTAATCCTTTTGTTTGTGCCTTTTCGGTCACTTCAATAATGCTGATGGCATAACCACCGCCGGGTGCACATTTCTGTTTCAATTTCGACTTGCTGGTCACTACACCTTTTCGAATTTCGTAGGCTTGTGAATTATTGCGGTAATGAGCATCGGGTGCATCAGCATAAATAGTAGCTACATATTTTTTTTCTTTATCAAGAAAGTCAAAATTCAACTTTGATGTATATCCGTCTTCATCAACGGTAGTTCCAACAAACCAGTTATTTGTTCCTTTTTCTTTTCGTGCGTATGTAATATAGTCGCCGGGTTCGGCAGCCAACACACGGGTATCGTCCCAATCGATGGCCACATCTTTAATAAACTGAAAAGCATCCATAAACTGGCTGTAATGTTCGGGCAGGTCGGCTGCCATTTGCAACGGGCTGTACATGGTCACATAAAGCGCCAGTTGGCGTGCAATGGTCGAATTTACCCACGAATTATTATCGGGATTCAGCTTCGAAATATCCATCTCGAAAATTCCCGGCGTATAATCCATCGGGCCACCAATTAAGCGTGTAAATGGCAGTACCGTTGTATGGAAAGGTTTGTTACCGCCAAAAGCTTCATACTCGGTACCACGAGCCGACTCATTGCCAATAAGGTTGGGATAAGTACGGCAAATTCCGGTTGGACGAACAGCTTCATGCGCATTCACCATAATTTTGTACTCAGCCGCTTTTTCCAAAGCATACTGATAATGATTCACACACCATTGTCCATAGTGGTGCTCACCACGCGGAATCATATCGCCAACATATCCGCTTTTTACGGAGTTGTAACCATAATCGGCCATAAACTGGTAAGCCGTATCGAGATGACGCTCGTAGTTGCGCACCGAACCTGATGTTTCGTGGTGCATCATTAGTTTAATGCCCTTCGATTGTGCATATTCATTCAGCATATCAACATCGAAATCGGGGTATGGAGTAACAAAATCGAATACGTAGTCTTTTGAATGCCCAAACCAGTCTTCCCAGCCAACATTCCAGCCTTCAACCAGTAATTGGTCGAAACCATGCCCGGCTGCAAAATCAATGTATCGTTTTACTTTTTCGTTATTAGCAGCATGTTTGCCATTGGGTTTGGCTTTGGAATAATCGAAATGCCCAAGCTTAACCGAAGGCACATCGGTATATGCCCACGAGCTTTTGCCGGTTATCATTTCCCACCATACGCCCATGTATTTCACGGGCTTAATCCACGAAGTGTCGTCAATTTTGCATGGCTCGTTCAGGTTCAGCGTAAGGGTCGATTGCAAAATGTCGGCTGCATTGTCGCTTACAATAACCGTGCGCCAGGGTGAAGTAGACGGAGCCAGCAAGTAACCCTTTTTGCCTTTTGCATCGGGTGTCAACACCGACTGGAAAATAAAATTTTCATCGTCGAGTTCAAGGTGCATGCACGAGTAGTCGATTAGTGCCGCTTCGTGCAGGTTGATGTACAAACCATTGCCGGTTTTCATCATCAGGGCTGTTTGCACGGCTGTTTCCGAAATTGATGTTTGCGAAGCATTGCCGGTTATGGCACCATCCATCAAACCACGAATTTCACTCAGCTTCGATTCGGTATAGTCGTACTCCTGTGTATCGTAATCGCCGGCAATCCAAAAAGCGGTATGGTCGCCGGTAAGGGCGAACTGCGTGTGCTCTTCTTTTACAACCATGTAATTCAGGTTTGGCTGCATCGGGAACTCGTAGCGAAATCCCAAACCATCGTTAAACAAACGGAAACGAACAACAATATGGCGGTTTGCTTCAACTTGATTTAAAGTAACAGCCAGCTCGTTGTATTGGTTGCGAATTTGTTTATACTCGCCCCAAACAGGCTCCCATGTATCGTCGAAAGTACTTGTTTCGGTTTTTGAAATGGCAAAACCATCCAACAAGTTGTGTTCATCGTCGTAAAGGTCAAGCCCCAATGAGCTGGGTTCTATAACAGCCTGGCCTTTATAGTCCAAGTTATAGAATGGCTTTCCTTCCTTCACCTCAAAATTCAATTGAAAATGCCCATCGGGGGATTGCAGCTTCTGCGCTACCGAAGGCAATGTCAGTGCAATCATCATAATTGCGATAATACTATTTCGTATCTTCATTATTATTTCTTTTTTATTTGTTTAACCACATCGTAAAGTGAATTCCTATTTCATTAGCTCAACAATAATGGCAGATTTTGCCGGGATATTAATATTTGAAAGATTGTTAAGCACCCTCCCCGAGATTACTTCATTGCCGGAATTATAGGGTTCGATAATCTCCTGAAAACGTATGGTTGAGATCGCAGCTTCTTCTTCGTTTTTATTTAGCACTACCATTACGGCCTCATCATCATTATGTCTGAAATAAGTATAAGTCCCGTTCTCAGGTGCAAAATGAGTCAGTTGCCCGGTATGAATTACCTCTTTTGTTTTGCGCCAGTTTTGGATTTTGCGCATATACTCCCTAAAATCAACCTGCTGTTGGGTCAGGCCTTCACCGGTAAATGCATTTACAGCATCGCCGCTCCATCCCCCGGGATAATCAGCCCTGATGTCACCGTGTTGGTCACCCTCGTGCGTTAAAAGCAGTTCGGTACCATAATATATTTGTGGTATCCCCCTTGTTGTAAGAAAAAATGCAACGCCCATTTTCTGGAGATCAACATCCCGACCAACCTGCATAAAGAAGCGCGACATATCATGATTGTCGGGAAAGACAACAAGATTATCGGCATCGGGATATAGGAAATCATTAGCCAGTGATTCGTAAATTTCAATCAAACCTTCGCCCCATGATTCTTCAGCAGCCAAACCGCTGCTCACTGCCCCTTGTAATGGAAAATCCATCAAGCTGGGAAGATAACATTCGTAACCATCGGCATTTTTTTGGCCTTTTTGCCAATACGAAACAATAGCCGGGTTATTGCTCCACTCTTCTCCCACAATGTTAAAACCGGGATATTCCCGCAATACAGCCGCAGTCCAGTCAGTCATCATTTCTTTATCGGGGTATGGCCAGGTATCCTGACGAATTCCTTCCAATCCGGCATATTCAATCCACCAAATACTGTTCTGAATTAAATAGGTAGCCATAAAAGGATTTTGTTGGTTCAAATCGGGCATTGACGGTACAAACCAGCCATCAACCATACCTTTTATATCAGCTTCAGAAGCATGCGGATCCTGGTTAACGGTACGCCTGTGGCTGGTAATTTTATGCTCCGGATAATGATTAATCCAGTCGTCCATAGGCATATCGTCCATCCACCAGTGCTCTGAACCACAATGATTGAAAATCATATCCATAATCAGTTTCATTCCGCGCTTGTCTAGTTCTTCGTTTAGCTCAAAATATTCTTTGTTTGAACCATAACGTGGATCAACACGGTAAAAATCAGTAGTAGAATACCCGTGATACGAAGTACGTGTCATGTTATTTTCGAGTACCGGGTTTAACCAAACGGCTGTAAAGCCGAGTTCTTCGAGGTAATCAAGCGAATTAATAATGCCCCGGATATCGCCACCATGCCGACCGTCACGGTCAGAGCGGTCGATGCCTTCTTTCATCGAAGGCAATTCATCGTTTGAAGGGTCACCATTCACGAACCGGTCAGGCGTAATCAGATAAATAACATCGGAATTGTCAAATCCTCCGCGAGCGGCCGACTGGCGTTCACGTTGGTTGAGTTCATAAACATAACGTTCAGTTTCGCCATCTTTATTTGAAAAAAGTATCTCAAACTCTCCCGGCACTGCGTCTTTGTGTATTTCGAGGTTTACAAATAAGTAATTGGGGTTTTCAACCCGTACTACCGATTCCACATCAATACCCGGATAATCAATCTCCGGCATCAAATCCGATATCTCATCACCATGTATCATTAACTGCAATTTGGGGTTTTCAAATCCCACCCACCAATTTGGCGGCTCAACACGGTCAATTTTACCTGCTAAAGCTATTACCGAGAGCATTAATGCCAGGAGAGTAATAAATTGTCTCTTCATTTTTATGATTTAACGGTTAATGTTGAATTTGCTTCGATAAACTCTTCTTTATCAAAAACACAGACTTCGGCTTGTTGTTCCGAAAGGTTTGAAATTAATATCTCATACTGACGGACTTCAACTTGTAATTTGCAATTTCTGAAATTGATTTTGAAAGAATAACCTTTCCACCCCTCCGGTAATATTGGGTTGAAATAGATTTTCCCGTTTCGTACGCGCATACCTCCAAGCCCCAATACAAAAGACATCCACGTACCGCCCATACTGGTAATATGCAGCCCGTCGGCTGAGTCGCTGTTATAGTCGTCGAGGTCGAGGCGGGCAGTTCGCAGATACATCTCGTAAGCCTTTTCGGGTCGGCCTATCGATGCAGCCAAAATCGAATGCACACATGGCGAAAGCGACGATTCGTGCACGGTAAGCGGCTCGTAAAAGTCGAAATGGCGCTCGATGTCGGTTTTTTCGTAATCGTCTTCAAACCAAAACAAGCTTTGCAGTACATCGGCCTGCTTGATGTAGGGCGAACGCAAAATTCGGTCCCACGACCAGTGATGACTTATTGGCCTTTCTGATGGTTCAATAGTTTCAGCTGGCTTTAAATACTTATCCAAAAACCCGTCTTGCTGAAGGTGAATACCTTTTTCTTCATCATACGGGAAATGCATTTTTTCGATAATATCTTTCCATTTTGATGTTTCCGGCCCTTCATCGAAATGATTCTTTTTAATGCTTTCAGCAAAAGCATCCGGGTGTTCTTTTTTCAGAAAGTCGATTGCTTCGAGGGTGTATTTCAGTGTCCAAACAGCCATATTGTTTGTATGCCAGTTGTTGTTTACATTGTTTTCGTACTCATTAGGGCCTGTTACACCAAGCATTACATACTTCTGTTTTTGTTCCGACCAATTTACCCGTTGAGCCCAGAATCTTGAAATGGCCAGTAAAACTTCAAAACCATAAGGTGCCAGATAGTCTTTATCGCCGGTGTAGTTTATGTAATTTCGAATGGCATTGGCAATGGCTCCGTTGCGGTGAATTTCTTCAAAAGTTATTTCCCATTCGTTATGGCACTCTTCACCATTAATAGTCACCATGGGATAAAGAGCAGCACCGTTTTTAAAGCCAAGTTTTTCAGCATTCTCGATGGCCTTCTGCAAATGTTTATAACGGTATATCAATAAGTTACGTGACACTTTTTGTGGTGTTGTTGAAAGGAAAAACGGAAGACAATATGCCTCGGTATCCCAGTAAGTGGTACCCCCGTATTTCTCGCCGGTAAAACCTTTGGGGCCAACATTCAGTCGCTCGTCGTCGCCGGTGTATGTTTGGTTGAGCTGAAAAATATTGAAGCGTATTCCCTGCTGGGCAGCTACATCGCCTTCAATTTTGATGTCACTTGCTTCCCACTTTTTTGCCCAGGCGGCACGGTGCTCTTCAAAAAGCACATCGAAACCATCGTCAAAAGCCTCGTTCAGTGTCTCTTTGGCATCGCTCATCAACCGTGTGGGCGTATGGTACATTGATGATGCATTCACCCCATACTTACAAAGCGTTACCTGGTTACCCTTTCTTGCATTTACCGTGAACGAAGACTCGATGTATTTTTCGCGGCTTTCATTGGTAATTTGTACGGCATGCTCTTTATCATCAACAATAACATTGTATTTCATACCCGAGCAAACCAGAAATTTCGTTTTCTTGGTGAAAGCAGTAAGATAACCTTCGTTGCCCATATTCTCAATATTCTCGCCTACCCAAAATTTCTCGTCGTAGTTTGAATCTTCGTTTTTGATATCAAAATCGACATAAGGTGTGAAGGTTATTTTCCCATCGAAGTTCAGCGGTTCAACCATATATTTTATGGCACCAACCTCGGGACGTACGATACTGAGGAAACGCCGGGAAGACACTTTCACTTTTTTCCCGTCTGGAAACGAAGCAGTAAATTCGCGACACAAAACTGCTTCCTTCATGTTCACTATGCGGGTAAACGATTCAATGTTCATTTTTGCAAGGTTGAGTTCCTGGCCGTCAACCTGTACATTAATTCCAATCCAGTTAGCCGCGTTTAATATTTTTGCAAAATATTCGGGATATCCGTTTTTCCACCATCCCACGCGGGTTTTGTCTGGATAGTAAATTCCGGCCAGGTAGTTCCCCTGCAACGTTGAACCCGAGTATTGCTCTTCAAAGTTCCCGCGTCCGCCTTTGCGTCCGTTTCCTAAACTGAAAATGCTTTCCGATATCCGGTTAAATTCAGGGTGAAACCCCTCCTCAATAATCTTCCAGTTGTCGTGTTTTATGTAGTTCTTCATCATCTGTTTTTTCTAACTATACAATCTAAATCATCAGCAATTTCCCGAGCGAAAAATTCTCGAAACCGGGAATAACCTTATCGGCTTTCCCAAGCACATGTTTTTCACCTATTCCAATACATTTCATGTTCCCGTTAAGAGCAGCCTCAACACCTGCAGCGGCATCTTCAAACACCACACATTCCGATGGCTGCACCCCTAAAGCTTCGGCACCCTTCAGAAAAACCTCAGGGTCGGGCTTGGCATTGCTCACCTTGTTGCCGTCGATAATGGCATCGAAATACGTTTCGAGTTTTAAGCGCTCAATAATTAACGGTGCATTTTTACTGGCCGACCCAATGGCCGTTTTTATGCCGGCATTTTTTATTTCATTCATAAAATGGATTATCCCGGGAAGAATCTCGTCGGGAGTCATTTTTTGGATCAATGAAACGTAACGTTCATTTTTCGATTTGGCCATTTCTTCCTTTTCTTCCTTTGTGTATGTTTCACCTCCAATTTCCAGAAGTATATCGAGCGAGGCCATACGACTGACACCTTTAAGCCTTTCGTTATGTTCTTCGGTGAAATCAAATCCTAAATCGGCAGCCAACTCTTTCCAAGCCAGAAAATGATACTTTGCAGTATCGACAATAACGCCGTCGAGGTCAAATAAACAAGCTTTAATCTCCATATTCTTTAACTTTTTGTGGGGGTTGAGTCGTCTTTAACAAAAATTACGGCAACTGCTGCTATAGCCATTGATACGCCACCAAAAACCAGTGCATAAATGGCTTCGCCGTTAAAAAAATCTTTTACCAGGAATCCCAGGATCGTTGCTGCCAGAATTTGGGGCAGTACAAGAAAAAAGTTGAATATTCCCATATAAACCCCCATTTTATGCGAAGGCAGTGATCCGGTAAGAATGGCATACGGCAACGACAAAATTGAAGCCCAGGCAATGCCAATTCCAATCATTGGTATCCAGAGTAAATCAATATCATTGAAAAGGTAAATTGATGCTAAGCCGGCTGCACCCAGTAGTAAACAAAAAGCATGGGTGAGTTTTCGGCTGGTATATTTTGCCAGTACCGGCAACAAGAAAGCAACAAGGGCAGCAACACCACTGTAAAGACCAAATAATACGCCTACCCAGTCGGCCCCTTCGTTGTATAAAGCCGAGTTTGTATCGCTTGTGCCCAGAATATGGCTGGTTACACCAGCCGTGGTATATATCCACATGGCAAAAAGCCCCATCCAGGTAAAAAACTGAACAACCGCTAGTTGGCGCATGGTAAGTGGCATACGCAGCAAATCGGAAAACACTTCAACCAGTACATTTTTATTTTGCCCCCTGTTCTTTAACCAAATAGAAAAGAACATTAGTATGGCAAAAAATACAAATATTCCGCCTATAATGTAAAGCTCCTTTTCAAGTTCAAAGAAATAAGTAAGCAATAATACGGTCAGTCCGATAATACCAAATATCACCCCTGTTTTAGAAAACTTTGAATTCGCAACCGGCAAGTCATAGTGCTCATCATCAGAATCCTCATCACCACGCCCTGCTTTTTCAGCCCGTTCATATTCTTTTAATTGTTCAGGCGAATATTCTTTAGTGGTTAAAATGGTAACCATTACCGATATAAAAAACACTGCTCCACCAATGTAGAAAGCCCACTTTACCGACGGGGGCACCTGCCCTTCAATTTCGGCAACATTAGGAATGTTAAGCCAATTAGTTAGCATGTAAGGCAATGCCGAAGCAACAACGGCTCCCAGTCCAATAAAAAAGCTCTGCATGGCAAAGCCCATGGTACGCTGATCGTTAGGCAGCATATCACCCACAAAAGCCCTGAAAGGCTCCATCGAAATGTTAATCGAGGCATCCATTATCCATAGCATACCGGCAGCAACCCACAAAACAGGTGAATTGGGCATCACAAACAATGCCAGCGATGCCAGTATTGCACCAGCTAGAAAGAATGGCCGACGCCGGCCTAAACGGTTCCAGGTTTTATCACTGTAGTGACCTACTATGGGTTGAATAATTAATCCAGTAATGGGTGCGGCAATCCATAATATTGCCAGGTTATCGATTTCAGCTCCCAGCGTTTGAAATATACGGCTTACATTGGCATTTTGCAGGGCAAATCCAAACTGAATACCCAGAAATCCGAAACTCATGTTCCAGATTTGCCAAAAGCTGAGACGTGGCTTTTTACTCATCTTCAAGTATGTTTTATAAATGAATTAATGACGTATCAAAATACGCCTGACTAAGTGTAGTTTTAATCAAAAGATGTGAGAATTGCCAATGACAATTCCTGTTAAGAAGCACAATTACCAATTCAAAAGTAGTAAATGTTAGAATAAGGTGCAAACTCCTTTCTCCATGAAAAGTCTGTTATACGCAGCTTTCAGTGCCTACAACAGGTCTGCAAACACCATTTCAAACGTTTGCGGTGTTGTTGCATAAAAACTTGAAAAAAATTACAAAGTAGAATTACGTACAATCAGTTCCGTATCAACAACATGCCTTACCGGCTTAAAATCATCCAACCCGTTGTTGATACGATATAATAAAACCTCTCCGGCTTTTTTACCCATTTCATATCCGTTTTGGTCGACAGTGGTTAACGGAGGATCGCTTAGCAATGCATTTTGCCCGTTACCAAAACCGGCAAGTCCGATATCTTCAGGAACCCTGATCTTGTTTTTGCGAAGCATTCTCAAAGCACCCAGCGCGGTAAGATCGTTAACCGCGAAGATACCATCTGGAAGTTTATTTGACCGAATGATCTTTTCAATCGCTTCTCCGGCACTTTCAAACTTGTCGGCATAATAAATCTGGTCTTCACTAAAAGGTAATCCATGGTTGAAAAGGGCATCCTGAAATCCTTTCCTTCGTTTGTAACCAATTTCAAGATTCTGAGGTGCTGCCAGATGGATCAATTTTTTGTAACCCCGGCTAATTAAGTACTCGGTAACATTAAAAGCCGCAGCATAATCATCAATTACAATTTGATCGCACGGGAAAGCATCGGTACTCCGATCGAAAAAGACCACAGGAATATTGTTCTCCTGAAAAAAACTCAAGTGGCGAAAATCACGTGTTTCTTTTGATATCGAAACCAACAATCCATCTACCCTGTTTGAATACAACATATTGGCATTCGATTTTTCACGATCATACAATTCATTGCTCTGGCATATCATAATATTATAGCCCGAATCGTAAGCTACATCTTCGATACCACTAATTACCGATGAAAAAAAGAAATGAACGGTTTCGGGAATAATAACACCAATGGTTTTGCTTTTTGAATGCTTTAAACTCAACGCAACAGCGTTAGGCTGATAATTAAGCTTTTGAGCTAATTCTTTGACTGCATTTTTAGTGTCAGAGCTAATATCGGGATGATCTTTCAAAGCCCTTGATACTGTAGATGGGGAAATGCCTAATTCACGGGCAATATCTTTTATTGTTATTTGATTACTTCTCATAGATACAGGTTAGAAATTTAAAGATAGCAATTTTATATTTTATTATGAAGGTTGCATGCAAATAAAACTATCAACATAATACGACACTCTTTTAATGTGTATTATTAACGCCATGTTGAATAACATATTTACCGCAAACGATTCCGCAAACGTTTGCGGTTTTTTTTTGGACTTAACCTTCTGTTTTTATTGGATTTTGTGCTTCGGAATGCTTTATATTGGCAAAAGTTTTAATCAAAACCGACAAAGAGAAAAGCCAATTACCATTTTTCAAATTGTCATTCTTTAACAAAAAAACACAATAATTATTTGAAAAAAATCTTGAAATAAAAAAGATGTATTACACATTACTAAACATTAAAACAAGGACAAATGAGATCTAAATTTGCAAAATTACGTATCGCTTTACTAATGCTTGCAATGGTTTTGGTGCAAAC
>JAQIDF010000075.1 GCA_027858145.1 Prolixibacteraceae bacterium
GATGCCAACATGGCAAAACCGGTTTGGCGTGCAGCGTAAACGTCGCTGTGGTCGCCAAAAATTGAAAGTGCGTGAGCAGCTAGTGCACGTGCACTTACATGAAATACAGTAGGTAGTAATTCGCCGGCAATCTTGTACATGTTTGGTATCATCAACAACAGACCCTGCGATGCAGTATAGGTTGAGGTTAATGTTCCGCTTTGCAATGCTCCGTGTACAGCACCCGAGGCACCACCTTCACTTTGCAACTCTGCCAGACGTACCGGACGGCCAAACATGTTTGTTTTGCCGTTTGCGGCCCATTCATCAACATATTCGGCCATTGTTGATGAAGGCGTAATCGGATAGATACAGGCTGCTTCGCTAAACATGTAGCTCATGTGAGCAGCAGCGTAGTTTCCATCGCATACAATAAACTTCTTTTCTTTTGCCATAACTTATAAGAGTTTGTATTTATTTATAGTTTCTATTTTGTTTTAATACAGAAAACCAAAAAGCCACAATGGTATTTTTCTATCATGGCCAATTTCAATTCGGTCGGAGGCAGCATATCCGTTTTTATTGGGTTCGTTGTATTTTCCGCCTACATTAAAATTGTAGTGGTCGTTTATTTTAAAATCGAACCCATCGGCTGATTTTACCGTGTTGTTATATCCTGCCTGATTATAAAAAAATGTATGTCTGTACGCTGCATTGTCTGCATTTGCCGGCACAACAGTGTTCAAAATATTGGTGTTGTGCAGGTAAATTTTTGCAGGTTTTTTCATTTGGTCTTCGTCACCGTTTTCGTAAAGCATGTTTATCAGACGTGCATTTTTGAGATAACGAAGATAATTCATTACCGTTGCCCTCGATGTTTCAATTTCGTTGCTGATTTTACTGATGTTTGGGGTGAAAGGAACTTCGTTGGCTACAATGTACAACAACTTGCGTAATTTTGAAAGATATTTTAACTCAATCTGGTTCAGATATGTAACGTCAATCTCTAATGCCAGATTGATGTGTTTTAAAAGGTCGTCGGAAAAATATGACTGTCGGTCCAGGAAGTATGGAAAGTAACCATGTTTCAGGTAATCGTCGAAATATGCAAGTGGCTTAACCTTTTGTGTTATATCTTTTGCAATGTTTTTGTGATTTTCAATTAGTTCTTCAAAGGTTATTTTTTGAAAATTTTGTTTGGTCTGATGGTTCAAAAATTCGCGAAAAGATAGGCCCGGAAGGTGATACACTTTAGCAATGTTTTTCAGGTAGTCGTTTCCCTCGAAGACCCTGAGAACAGGCGATGCTGTAAATATAATTTTCAAATCGGGAAGCCAGTCGTAACAATTGCGCAACTCTTTGGCCCAATCGGGGTATTTATGTATCTGATCGAGAACAAGTAGTTTGCCCCCGCGTTTGTAAAACTCATCGGCAAAACCTGATATTTTTCTTCCGGTAAAATAAAAGCTGTTAAGGTTAATGTATAACGAATCTTTTGGGTCGGGATGGTTTTCCCTGAGGTAGTCGAGCAAAAACGATGTTTTCCCAACTCCTCTGAATCCTTTTATCCCAATTAAACGTTGATCCCAATCTATTTCATCAATCAGATCGCGGCGTACAACGCTTTTCGAGTTGTTTATTAGATTTATATGTGCTTCTTTGAAAAAATCCATTCCCTAAATTTGAAAAACAAAGGTATTAAAACTACGTGAAAATTGTAATGTGCAAGTAGCAAAATATTGAACAAAGTGCAATTTATAATTGTTAAAAATAACGAATGGTTATATCGTTTGGGTATGCATAAAGAGTTGATAAAGTATCGTATTTTGGTTTATTTATTCCAGCTCCCGGGGGTTTTTCCGTATTTATCTTTAAAACATTTACGAAAGTGGGCTACACTATGAAAACCAACCATTTCAGCAACCTGATTAACAGGTAATTCTTCCTGGTTTATATATTTTGCAGCTTTTTGTAAGCGCATTTTTCGGAGATAATCAGCAGCAGATATGCCTGTTAGCGCTTTAAA
>JAQIDF010000106.1 GCA_027858145.1 Prolixibacteraceae bacterium
CAATTACACGACACACGATGAAGAATATTACGTTGAAACCAAAAATGGTCGTTTTGACTGTTTTTGTTATGTTTGCGGCTATGAATACATATAGCCAAAAAGAACGGGCAAATATTGCCGATAAATACAAATGGGACCTGACCAACATCTACGAAACAGAAGAAGCCTGGCAGGCCGACAAAGAACGCGTTGCTGAGAAAATGCAGGAAATAACACGCTTTAAGGGCACAATAACCCAAAGTGCCCAAAACCTGCTCGAGTGCCTTGAGTTTAACAGCAACTTATCGAAAGAAGCCACGAAACTCTATATTTATGCCAGTATGCACTCCGACCTCGATACCCGCGTGATGAAGTACAACGGTATGCAGCAAGAGTTGCAGCAAATGTTTTCCGACTTTGGCGCCAATGCCGCATTTATCGAACCCGAGATTCTTACAGCCGAATGGGAAACCATCGAAAAGCTCATTAAAGAAGAACCCAAACTGGAAGTTTACCGCATGGGGCTCGAAAATATGTTCCGCACCAAAAAGCACACATTGAGCGAGTCTGAAGAGCGGATCATGGCACTCTCGGGAATGGTTTCGGGTGTACCTCAGTCGGTGTTTGGCACTTTCTCAAATGCCGAAATGCCTGAGCCGGAAGTCACCCTTTCGGATGGTGAGAAAGTAAAGCTGAACAGTGCCACTTACAGTAAGTACAGGGCATCGGGCAACCGTGCCGATCGCGAAATTGTTTTCGAAAACTACTGGAACAACTTTGCAAAATTTAAAGCCACCTATGGCGAAATGTTGTACGGAAACGTAAAAAAAGACGTATTTTATGCCAAAGCCCGCCATTACGAATCAGCACTAGAATCGGCTCTATATCCCAATAACATCCCGGTTGAGGTATACCATTCGCTGGTTGACAATGTAAACAAGAACCTGCCGGCCTTTCACCGCTACCTCGATATAAAAAAGCGTATGCTGGGTGTCGATACACTGAAGTACCTCGACCTATACGCACCGGTTGTTGAAGATTTAGACCTGAAATACACCTACGACGAAGCTGTAAAGATTACGCTCGATGCACTCAAGCCTCTGGGTGATGAATATGTGAACGTGGTGAAAAAAGCAACCGAGGAGCGCTGGATTGATGTTTATCCAACACCCGGGAAGCGTTCGGGCGCTTATTCCAACGGTGCCTTTTACGACGGGCATCCGTTTATCCTGCTTAACTATACCGAACTATACAACGATGTAAGCACACTGGCACACGAGCTGGGGCATACAATGCACAGCTACAACTCGAACAAAAACCAGCCTTACCCACTGTCGGATTACCAGATTTTTGTTGCCGAAGTAGCCTCAACGCTTAACGAGGTGCTGTTGTTTAACTACATGCTCGAAAAAGTAGAAGACGACGATGTACGCCTGGCGCTGCTCATGAACTGGCTCGACAGTTTTAAGGGCACTTTGTTCCGCCAGACACAGTTTGCCGAGTACGAACTGAAAATACATGAAGAAGTTGAAAAAGGAAAACCCCTTACCGGCGACGAGTTTTCAGCAATATACACCGATATTGTACACCGCTATTACGGCCACGATAAAGGAATATGCCATGTAGATGACTACATCAGCATGGAGTGGGCTTTTATCCCCCACTTCTACTATAACTTTTACGTTTACCAATACAGCACATCATTTACTGCATCTATTTCTCTGGCCGAAAAAGTAATGGAAGGCGATAAAAAAGCGTTGGAAAACTACATGGCTTTTCTCTCGTCGGGAGGCTCAGACTACCCTATAGAGTTGTTGAAAAAAGCCGGCGTTGATATGACCACTTCCGCACCGTTCGATAATGCCATTGAATCGATGAACAAGGTAATGGACGAAATTGAAAAGATACTGGATAAGAAACAGAAATAAGATACCGCAATCAAATTATATAACGGCTGCAATGATTATAATTGTGGCCGTTTTTTTATATTTGCCTCACTTTAAAACATATTGAATATGATTCTTTCAGGAAAAGAAATACAAAAGAGGCTCAACAACGATATTTTCATTGAACCTTTTAACCCGGAACAACTCAATCCCAACAGCTACAACCTAAAGCTACATAACAAACTTTTGGTGTACGATAAAAATGAGCTGGACATGAAAACCGAGAACAAAGCTCATGAAATTACGATCCCGGATGAAGGATTATTACTAGAAACCAGCAAATTATATCTGGGACGAACAATCGAACATACCCGAACAGAAAAAGTGGTTCCAATGCTCGAGGGACGTTCATCTGTCGGGCGCCTCGGATTATTTATCCATGTAACTGCCGGATTTGGAGATGTAGGTTTTTCTGGCTACTGGACTCT
>JAQIDF010000196.1 GCA_027858145.1 Prolixibacteraceae bacterium
CAGAAAATCATGGCCATGTTGGGCTTCGAAATCAACTTGGAAGAAGACGAGATGAGTGCTTTGTCTGATTTCATATTGCAGTCGTTTGTAAAAGCTTCGGCCGACCGTGACATTCTTCACGTGGTAGAAGATGCCTGCCATGGATGCCAGCAAAACAACTACATTGTTACCAACATGTGCAGGGGCTGTGAGGCCCGTCCATGCGAAGTAAACTGCCCCAAAGATGCTATCGATATCGTGGGGCGGCGTGCAGTAATAAACCCCGACAAGTGCATTAGTTGTGGCATTTGCGAAAATGTTTGTCCGTACCACGCAATCATTTATGCTCCGGTTCCATGCGAACAGGCCTGTCCGGTAGGTGCCATTTCAAAAAATGAGAACGGAAAAGAAATTATTGATTTTGACAAATGTACTTTTTGCGGAAAATGCCTCATGGCGTGCCCCTTTGGTGCCATTGTTGAAGAAACCCACCTGTTTGATTTAGTTTTTGCATTAAACAGAAAAAAAAGGGTAGTTGCCATGCTGGCCCCATCGGTTGCTGCACAGTTTAAATGCAGCCTGCCACAAATGAAAGAAGCTCTGAAGCAGATTGGCTTTGTTGATGTGGTTTACGTGGCCGAAGGCGCCGACCTGACCACACAACACGAAGCTGAAGAATTTATCGAACGGGGTGGTGAACTGATGACAACCTCATGCTGCCCGTCGTTTGTTGGCATCATTAACAAGCATGTGCCTGAACTTTCACAACACATTTCAACTACACCATCGCCAATGGTTTACACAGCACAATTGGCAAAACAACGCTATCCAAACTCGCAAATGGTTTTTGTTGGCCCTTGCCTTTCCAAAAAGTCGGAAGCGTTTAATGTAAACGAGGTTGAGATGGTTATTAATTTCGAGGAGTTGGACGCGTTGCTGATGGCTGCTGAAATTGATCCCGGAACATTAAATACGGATAACAACGAAGTGCAAGCCAGTAAAAATGCCTGGGGCTTTGCAGCTAGTGGAGGCGTACTCGAAGCTGTAAAAAGCAAACTTCCCGAAGATATCGATATAAAACCAACGGTGTATAACGGCATCGACCGAAAAGCACTTAAGCAATTGAAGGTGCTGAAAAAGATGGGGAAATTCAACTTTGTTGAAGGCATGAGCTGCGAAGGAGGTTGCCTGGGCGGTTGCTACATGGATGTAAAACCCATGGTTGCACAGAAAAGGATGGAAGCACTGAAGGAGACAATGGCATAAACATGAACCTGAGAGCAGTTCGGTGCAATTTTTTAGATTATTAGATTTTAGACATGAGACAATAGACTAGTTACACAATGCGTTAAAAATCATATTGTCTGTATTAGAACAGGTTTTGCCACGTTGGAATTAAGAATACATATAGAGGTATTGACAATGATTTTTTGTATTTTTAACATTGTTGTCCGGTTAAATTTTCAAACAAACAGGTGTATTATAAATCATAGGATGAAGCATTAATTTTCAAATTGGGCTAAAGCCCTAATTCAAAGATTAGAATCAATTACCCCGGGCTTAAGCCCGGGGCAATTGAAGTCCTTATGATACGGCTTTAGCCTAATTTGCATTTATTTTACTGGACTCTACTGTATTTTATAAACAAACGAGAACAATTTCATGCATCAAACGCTACTATACATTTTTCTTTTGTTGGCCTTTTCATCTTGTTCGAACGCCAAAAGCACTGAAAAGCAAACTCACACGGCTATTTTTAAAGAAACTGATTCGGTTCGTGTGGTTGAAATAATTAACCGGATTTCAGAATACGAAAATTACAAGCTTAACGATATAGCCCGTGAGTTTATTGGCACACCGTATGCCGCCCACACCCTCGAAAAAAGCGATGAAGAAAATTTAATAATCAACCTGCATCAATTAGACTGTACCACTTTTGTTGAAACTTGTCTGGCCTTACAGCGAACACTTGACGCTGAAGCCTCAACTTTTGAAGAATACACCAACCAGCTAAAAAACATTCGCTACCGTAATGGCAAACTGAACGGTTACGTTAGCCGCCTGCATTATTTTACCGATTGGATTGACAACAATATTGAAAAAGGTTTTGTAGCAGATGTTACCCAAAATTACGGAGGCATTGCTTATCAAAAGGAAATAAATTTTATGAGCACTCACCCCGATGCTTACAGTCAGCTAAAAGCCGATACCTTGCTGATAAAATCCATAATTGAAACAGA